>DYON01000217.1 GCA_020720525.1 Acetofilamentum sp. | reverse complement strand
CTCCGTCGTTGTTGCTATCGACCAAAACAGCATTCACGTAACCATTCTGATCGTCAACGAGTACCGAATCGGCATCAACTATATTGCCGTCTTCATGTTCTAACGAATCGCCAAAATTGACACTACTTAAATCAACTTCGGGGCTATCGGCGCCTGCGGCAGCAGATGTGTTTCCCGAATGTCCGGCAGCACTTGCGCTCACCACTTCGGCATCAACCACATCTTCGTCGTTGGTTAAAAGTTGCGAAACATAATAACCACCTGCGCCTACCGCTACCCCGCCAGCACCAGCAATGGCAGCAGCCGTGTAAACTTTGTTTTTAGCAACCATTTTAGGACTGGGTTTGTCGAAACTTTGCTCCAATGGCTTGTTTTCGCTGTTGTGGCTGTTTTCTTTTTTGTCGCTCATGATAATATATTTTTTTGTTATTAATCGCACCAGATAGCATTGCATTTCGGACACGTATGATTAAGTGCCCATAGCTCCCATTCCTTCTCGCCAAGTTGCATTTTGCATTTGGGATTCGGACATACATAATTCTTATAAAGCTCTATTTTCAAGGCTTTGAGTTCCTCTTCTTTTTTTGGATTGTTACCCGCCATCATCGATACACCCATTGTTACGCCCATTACAAGTGGCGAAATAACATATCGAAGTGGCGATTTTTCGTTCAACGCAGTCATAATGCCAAACGACGCCAATCCGAGCAAAACACTAATCAAGATTCGTACTTGAATCATTTTCATGTTGTACTTTTTTGCAATAGCTTGACGTTTAGCAGTATATTGATTGTGAAGCTCGCGCAGTTTGGCAAACTCTTTGCGAAAATCGTTTGGGATTTTTTGCTTCACAGTTGGATTTATGCCTGCCAGATTGGGATTAACTATATTAACTATATTCTTTATAGCACTTTTGTTGGGGTCAGTTTCGAGTCCAAACACTTTCAACAACGAAATTTCCACATTGCCCAATTTAACCTTGTCGTGCACGGTGATTCGAGCACTTTTCACCTTGTTTCCATTCACATAAGTTCCATTGGTCGAGCCCAAGTCTTCGATGCTGAAGTTTTCGGAATCGTGCATGGTTATTACTGCATGATGTCCGCTTATTGCAAGCTGCTCAATGATGAAATTATTGTCGGCTGCACGCCCAACAGTTACCCTCTTTTCCATATTAAAACAATTTCGACATAACCATATTCAAATCAAATTTTCCAAACAAAACTGGAACTTGATCGGCATTTGCCGCCTCCACATTTGTTCGCACATAGGTGTAAAGCTCCGAAATAGTAACCAATTTGTCTGAATTGGCATCGGCTTGACCTTGGAGCCCTTTTAGCAAATAACTGGTAAACAAGCCATTGCCGCTAAATACATTTCCATCCGACGAAGTCTGATACGATCGCGACGACATAAAAACCGCAATCTGTTCATTCTTGTCAAAAGTTCCGCTACTGGTTGAACTGCTGCTTTCGCCGTTGTCGGTGCGAATGTTTCCGCTGAAACAAGCATCGGCAATACACAATTTGAAACTGGCAGCACTGGTTTTAAACGCATTACGCACTTCGGAATGTGGCAAAAGTGGACCAAAAACACTAAAATCTGCAGGAACAAACCCATTTTTATAGCCGTGACCCGAGAAAAAGAAAATTATTTTATCGTTGTTATCGGCTTTCGAAAACACCGTCATGGCATTCACAATAGCCGCTTTGGTTGCCGAAGCGTCGGTGAGCAAAAATGTATTGGCCGTGCTTGAACCGTGATTGATCAGATAGGAATAATAGTCGTTGGCATCGTCGTCGGCATTCTGCAAATCCATATCGCTGCCTCGATAATCGGAAATGCCTACCACAACTGCATAAAGCACCACTGGATTAGAAGGCCCAACATAGTCGCCATTGGCCCATTCGCCTTCTTTCACTTCGCCTTTGGCACTCACCGCCTTGCCGTAGCCATGACGTTTGTCGTTTTTGAAATTCCCTGTATAAGAGCTTCCAGTCTTGTAATAAAACGTTCCATACACTTTTTCACCCTTCGAATAAGTGCCGACAAATTTATTACCATCGGTGTAATTGTATGTGCCCTGTCCGTCGCGTAAACTATTTACAAAACCGCCAGTATAAGTTCCGTTTTCGTACTTGTATGTGCCTTGCCCATTGCTACAGTTCCCGCTATTGCATTGCGAATAGGTCGAATTTGCAACCATCAAGCATAACAAGGTGGCTATGAAGTATTTTTTCAACATTCTACACATACCATTTGCGATTAAAACTTTTGGCTAATTTAAAAATTATTTTTGTTTTCCAGATGATTCGGACTCTTTCAACAACTTTTCGCCTTTTTCGACAAATTTGCTGATATTCAATTGGTCAGACGATGGTTCAAATTCAATGATTTTCTTCAAATCTTCTTTGTGCTTCTTCAGCTTTAAGGGATCCTTTACCAAAGTGTCGTTTTCGGCTGCCGCAAGCATGCTACACAGCGAATCGAGGTCATCGATTTGTTTGAGAAATTCGGTCTTGTCTTTTTTTTCGATGACTCCATTTTCCAAAATTGCTCTAGCGCTGTCTAAACTATCGGCTTTTGTGTTTTGCTTAGTAAATTCAATAATGCCATTAATTCTTGCAAGTTGCTCGTCGGCTGTTGGACGCTTGTCAACTTCCTTTTTTGTAGTGTCGTTTGCAACTTTGTTGTCGGAGCTGCCATCTTGGCGAATTCCAAAATAATAAATGGCAAAAGCAATTCCAAGAAGCAGAACCAAAAGCAAAACTCGAAGCATTACGGTGGAATCTCTCTTCTCCCTTGTTTTCGCACTCTCCTTTTTGGGTTTTACAGTGTCTTCAATTACACGAGCCTGCACGGTAATTTCTTCTTCCTGAAAATCATCCACCAGAACGCTGCTGCCATCAACGTTTGCCACCTGAACAGCATAACACGAAAAATTATCGCGCGAGTTGTTCAAACACAATTCATGAATTCGCTGAATGGCATTTTCCATTGACGCATCTGGAGCAAACAAATACTCTAAATCCTCGTCGCTAACGCTTTCGAGCACTCCATCGGTGCACAGAAAAAACACATCGCCTGGTTGCACATCGGGTTGCAAATAGATTTCGGGTTTCACCTCCTTGGGTTTGCTGCCCTGCATGGCGCGCGTAATCACATTCTTTTTGGGGTGAGTTGCAGCCTCTTCGCGGGTAATGAGTCCGTTGCGCACCAGTTCGCCAACAAACGAATGGTCTTCGGTGCGATACAAAATTTCCCCTTGGCGCAACTGATACACGCGGCTATCGCCACACCATACGATGGCAGCGCCAGTATCGGTCAACGACAACAACGTTAATGTAGTAGCCATGCCAGCCGCAGTTGGATTCTCGGCAATATGCTGGTCGATGGTTTGCTGTGCATGCTCAAAAGCTTCGAAAAATATCTTTTCGTCGGAAGCAGCAGGAACACCACTTGCAAAAAAACTGGAAATGGATTGGCACACCAGCGCACTGGCTTCTTCGCCTTTGTCGGCACCTCCAACTCCGTCGCAAACCACAAAAAGCTTGTTGTTGATTGTTGCGTTGCCTTTTGCAGGAAAAATGCTGTCTTCGTTGTTGTCGCGCTGCCCCACTTCGTTAAGTGCCCAAGGCTGATGAATGCTTATTTTCATGGAAATAATTTATAAGATAATGGTCTTCGAATAATCGGTTTGAATCACTGTTTTTTCCGCTTGCTGTGGGCTACTCACTGTCTTTTTTGTTTTGAGCACCAACTTAGTGCGGCCTGCCTGAATGGTGTCGCCATCGTTCAGATACACTTGATCGGTGTCGCTAAGTTTTTTGCTTTTATCGCCCAGCAGAAAAGTTCCGTTTACGCTTTTATTGTCGTAGAGCAAAAACTCGAAATCGCCGCGCGCTGTAGAAAGCACTTCGATGGTTAGATGGCAGCGACTTAAATAGGTGTCGTTGGTGTCAATCATAATCACCGAAGGTTTCTGCTCCGAAATGCGACCAACGGTTACTTTGCCTGGTTTTAGCTCGAAAGTTTGCACGGGTGCATTTTCGTCGTGTACCACCAGCCAGCCAGGAATTCCAGGCAGTGGAATGGGCTTGGGTTCGGGCTTTGGAGGCTCGGGTTGTGGCTTTGGAGTTTCGGGCACTTTGCCCTGCGACAAATCGATCTGATTCATTTTGCCACATTGCGTGCATTTGAATTTCACCAAATTGCCTTTGAAATCAGCTGGCAAATCGAGCTGAAGTTTGGCTTTACAATTTCCACAGGATGCAATCATTAGTCGATGTAGTTTTTAATGTGTAAAGATAGGATTTGATTTTGAAATAAATTTTTGAATGAAATAAGCATGGTTGAAAAATTTTCGACCGCTTCGCGGTTAATAGTTAATTAGTTAAATAGCTAAAAAGCCCGAACTGCACGCACATAGAAGGTGGCGTTCTTACCGTATTTGGCCTGGCCGCCATCGGAAAAATACTGAATCCCCGCATAACTCGTCTCGAAGCCCGCGCTCTCGCTCGAACTCCAATAAACTCCA
>DYON01000216.1 GCA_020720525.1 Acetofilamentum sp. | reverse complement strand
TTTCGCTTTTAACAACGCATCGAAATGAAACTTGACAACTAAACACACAAATACAAATTAGAGCCATGTTTTTTTACGTGTGCTTTTACATTGAACTAAATTTTTAATCCAATTATCACGTTTTGTTGTGTGAGTTGATTTTTTTCGTAACATTGCAATTTGATTATACAAATTAAAGTATTCAGGGGATGAAAAAACTTTTTGTAATTATGATAATGGTCCTTTTGGCTCATTTTAGTATGGTATGCGCCCAATCGCTTAGCTATACTCCGCCCGAAAATTATGTGGCTGGTTCCGACGAAAAAGGCAATGAGCTTTTTACCAACAGCTCGGCTGCGTCAATCATTCAGATTTCTGTAACCAAAGGCGTTTCGCTGAATGCATTTCTTGAATCTTTTTTGGAAGAGCAATTTGTAAGACAAAATCTGATTGTTATTGAAAAAAAGGAAATAGATCCTAAAACAGATAAAGATGCTACATATATCGCACGAATGTTTGTGTGTAGCTATTTTGCTTCGTCCGACGACGAATCGAAGCAAACCGAATTTATTCGTGTGGTTTGGTTTACTGGCAACGATTCTTGCGTTGTGATGGCTGTTGCAACATTTCCCGCCATGGCAAAAAAAATATTATTGGAGCCCATTGCCGATTCTTTCAAACGTAAATTGAAAATTCTTTAATACAATATAATTAAAACGGGGAGGAAATAATATGAAAAAAATATTTACCATTGTGTTTTTAGCCACAATTTTTGTTTTATCGAATGGAGCAAAGGCTCAAACTTTTCAGGTGAATCACCAAATTCCCTGGAGTACCACCTATCAAAACATGTGGGGACCCAACGGAAGCCCATTTTCGCTCGATTTCGACTACAGCCTTTTTCATTTTATGTACGACGATAATACATCATTTGGATACATCGAAAATATTTTAGGTGGCGATTTTGGTGCCGAATTCGACCTCGATATGTATCTAGAAATGGGCTCTACGTTTTCGATTCATGGTTTTACTACAGGTTGGGTAGATGTTGACTACCCTGTCGATATTGAGCTCGATTTTCCTGCCTTGGGAACTCCGGTTCCAGGCCAATTTACAACAATCAACTCCAGCTACACAGTTCTACCTGGTTGGGATTTGAGCACTCATTTCCCTACGGCTGGGGTGATTACCCTCGATCTCGACTTTGGAATGAGTATGGATCTTTCTGGACAGGTTTGTTTTATCGGTTGTACGCCCGTCAATATTATGAATGTTGATGTGCCTCTCGATTCTATTGTGATTTTCGAACTTAACTCCATTACAGGCGAAGTTACATATCCGTGCATAAACGGTTTTTTACCTGGAATTTGCCACGACACCATTTTACCACTGGTAATCAACAATATTGGAGGAATTGGACTCGACCTAACAGCCGATATCCCTTACATTCAAACAACCGATTCGCTTGGAGTAGATAAATGTCTTTATGCTTGGGGCGACGATTATTACCTCACTCTTTCGCTCGATATTATCAACTTTTTGTCGTTTATGGCAAACCTGATTCCTCCTCCAACGGGTCCTGCCATTTCGCAGCTGCTTGGAATGCTTAGTGGAACCTACAATTTGGGCTTTGGAATCACCATCGACTATGCATTGCTGTCGGCATACCTTACTCTTACCAACACCTTGCAGCAAGATTTCACCTTCTGCCCGAAGCTATGGACCGAACTCGCCTTTCCTATTCCGCTCGACTATTACGTCACAAATCCATTGTTGAGCAACGACACCGTGAGTGTTGGACAAAGCGACTCTATTACTTTTCAGGTTGGCAACGATTTACATCTTAAATGGCCATGTTTTGGTGTTACCGATCTCGACCCCGAAATTCGTCATTGGATGACCAACGATTTTACCAATCATACTTGGGACAGTATGGCCTTCGATTTTATTTTGACAGCCTTTGAATTTACCATCAATTTCCCATCTTTCCCCGTGATTCCGCCTTCCAATATTCCTGAATTGTGCTTCGATATGCCAACCTCAGGAGCTGCCGAAAACACGCCGCTTTGTGCTTCGGGAGTTCGAACTCCTGGTGTTGAACTCGATATGACCGACTATACTATTCACATTGGGCCACTTGTCAATTTTTCTATTCCACTTGGATATATTCCGCTCACTTGGTATTTAGACACTTGGGAGCTCGCTGGATTTAACGATACCATATTCCCGTCGGAACATATTTCTTCAGGACCATTTTTCGAAATGAGCATTGCTGGCGATACAGTTATTTGCTATGGAGATTCTACTGGTGTTATTATTGCCAATGGGATTAATGGCTCTGCACCTTATAGTTTCGATTGGTCAACAGGAGCATACGATTCGCACAACTGGTCTCAAGATAGTATAATGGTTGCTTCGGGTGTTTATTGGGTAACCGTTACCGACGGCGGCGGATGCGCCTTGACCGATAGTGTTTTGGTGGTTGATAATCCGCAGATTTTTATCGATTTGACAAAAATAGACGTAAACTGCATTGGCGATTCTACTGGCTCCATCTTTTCGGTGGTTAGCGGTGGAATTCTTGGCTACAATTGGTTGTGGACACCTGGAAATGCCACAACACACAATTACGAAAACATTCCTGCTGGATTCTACACATTACTGATTACCGACACCATGGGTTGCACCGAAACCGACACCATTACTGTGCTCGAATTGCATCCACATCCACCAGTGAATGTAATTGCTGAACCAACGGTTGGATGTCAGGCTTTGTTGGTCGAATTCGACGAAACCAATCCTTCTGCCGGAAATACATACGATTGGACTTTTGGCGACAACACTGCTAACGGAACAATCGACGACCCAGCTCATGTGTACGACACTTCTGGCGTTTTCGACGTGAGTTTGACCGTTACCAACGAATGGAATTGCTCTACTACAGCTGTTTACAACGATTTGATTATGGTTTATCCCAAACCAGAAGCATCGTTTTATGCAACTCCCGATCTTGTATTTACAAGCGAAAATCCATCAATGACCATTCAGTTTACTAATACAAGCAATGGTGAAATTAATTGGCTTTGGAACTTTGGCGATACAACTTCAGGCATGGGAACATCTGGTTTTGAAAATCCAAGCTACAACTACGGCGACGAAGGAGTGTTCTCGGTAATGCTTATTGTTGCAAGCGACATGGGATGTCTCGATACAGCTTATTTGTCGGTTCAAGTGATTGACGATATTTTAACTTTTCCCAACATTATTACTCCAAACAGCGATGGTTTCAACGATGTTTTCAAAATTTTGAATGTTGAAAAATTCCCCGAAAGCAAATTAACTGTTTTCAATCGTTGGGGCAAAGTTGTTTACGAATCGACACCTTATCGCAACGATTGGGATGGAGAAGATGTGGCCGAAGGAACATACTATTTTGTATTTTTGTACGGTAAAGACGGCAAAGAATACAAAGGAAGTTTGACTATTATGAAGTAACGCAAATGTTTATAAATCGGATTTTTTACTACCTGCCCGAAATTGAGCTCGACAATAGGTATTTTTCAGAGAAAACTGGCCTGTCAGAGAGCGAGGTTTTTAAAAAAGCTGGAATGAAGACCCGTGTGCGGGCCAGAGCCAACGAAAACACAAACAGTATGTCGCTGCAAGCAGTTGCTGCTGGCGAAGGTCAATATCCATTCGACTTGCAAAGCATCGATTTGATTATTGGTGCTACATACACAGCTTTCGATACTATTGGAACATTGGCTCATGAAGTTCAGCGCGCATTTAATATTGCTGGAGCCCGAGCACTGATAGTTTCAAGTGCTTGCTCGTCGTTTGTGAATGCAATGGAAATTGTTCAGGGCTACTATGCCACTGGAAAAACTGACCATTCGCTTGTGTTGGCTGTCGAAAACAACAGTAAGTTTAGCATCGATTCCGATCCACAATCAGGTCATTTATGGGGCGATGCTGCCACAGCAACTTTTGTCTCGCGCGAAAAAATGGGCGAAAAATCGTTGCGTGTTATCGATGTAGTGAGCGAAGGAATGGGACAAATTGGAGCCGGACCCAATGGCGTTTTGCTTCGCCCTACCGAAAATGGTTTGCAAATGCCCGAAGGCCGCGATGTGTTTGTAAAAGCCATAGATATCATGACCAGCTATATTCAAAATATTGTGGAACGCAACGGTTTTCAAATGTCGGATGTAAAATATGTTGTACCGCATCAGGCCAATTCGAGAATTATTGTTCAAATTGCCAAAAACCTCGACTTCCCCATTTCGAATGTGCTTATGAATATCGAAAAATATGGAAACACGGGTTGCGCTAGTACGCCATTGGTGCTTTCTGAAAATTGGGACTGCTTTCAGTTTGGCGATTTAATTGCGCTTACCGTGTTCGGAGGAGGCTATTCGGCTGGTGCTATGCTGCTGAGGGTGGTGTAAGAGAAGGAAACTTTCTTTAGACGCGGATTGAACTGTAATTAGACGCAGATTGACGCGGATTGGCGCGGATAATTCATTCTTTAGACGCGGATTTGCGCGGATTTACGCGGA
>DYON01000215.1 GCA_020720525.1 Acetofilamentum sp. | reverse complement strand
CCAGCCCGATATTTCGGCAATAGCCAACAATCCTTCAACAGTTTCGGCAATGACACCTGTTTCAATAACAGCCTCAATTTCTAATGCCAACTATGCATATTTGGGATATCGGTATTCAATTTCGGACAAATTTGAGGAAATGGAAATGTTCGACGACGGAGCACACAACGACGGAGCTGCTTCGGATGGAACATGGGGAGCTACTATTCCCGTTTATAACACAGATGTTCAATACTATATCTACGCTGAAAACAACGATGCAGCTCGTTTTTCGCCAGCCAGAGCAGAATATGAGTTTTTAACCCTTCCAGTGAATGGAAATATCGTGGTAAATGAGTTTATGGCGTCGAACACCAGCACTGCAACCGATCAGAATGGCGAGTACGACGACTGGATTGAATTGTACAACAATTCATCTTCGCCGATATCGCTCAGCGGATATTATCTGAGCGACGAAATGGGCGACCCATATAAATGGCAGTTTCCCGACACCACTATTGCAGCCAATGGATATTTGATAGTGTGGTCCGACAACGACACCACACAAAGTGGTTTACACGCCAATTTCAAACTTTCGGCCGCTGGCGAAATGGTAGTTCTGAACGACGCTTCGAAAAACATGCTCGATCAGGTTACCTTCTCTGCACAAAGCAGCGATGTATCGACAGGACGGTACCCCAATGGAACAGGCTCATTCACATCGATGTTTCCAACATTTTCATCCGAAAACATGGCAGGAATGGGTTTTGCAGACAACCAAATTGAAGCAGAAGTAGCCATATATCCAAACCCAGCTAACGCAGAATTTACTATTGGCATCAACGACAACAAAAAGCACATTGTTCAACTTTTCTCCATCGATGGAAAACTTCTGAAAACATTTGAGATGGAACGCATTTCGACAACCGACATTTCTAATCTCGATAATGGAATTTACATCATTCTTATCGACAACTCAACCAACCGAAAACTGATTAAAGCCAATTAAATATGAAATTTCAATTCATTCTCGCGGCATTATTGCTGATAGTTGCAAGTTCGTGTTCCAAAGAAGAAGGACCAGGAGGCAATTGCACTATAGAAGGCAAAGTGTATGTGCTCGACTACAACCAAGAGCTCACAACCAAACTCGATGAATTTTATGGCAGTGAAATAGATGTTTATCTCATTTACGGAGACGACATTATTTATTCGGAAGATTTTAAAACCAATTACGATGGCTCGTATCGTTTCAATTATTTGCGCCCTGGCAAATACACCCTTTTCACCTATTCCGAAGACACAACGGGTGTGTCGGAAGACAATAAAATAACCATTTTCAAAACGGTTGAATTCACCAAAAACAATGTTACAAGCACCGTGGAGGATTTTGTAATTGTCAAATAGCTCAACAATATTAACACCACTCCTTCGCGAGTTCAGTCCAATAACTCTCACCGAAATAAAATCGGTTGAGTTGATGGATCGTGTTGACGTGAAATTTATTCTGAAGCCGAGCCAACTCCCCGATTTACTCAACGAAGCAAAATCGTTGTACGAAATTCTGCAAATAGGCGAAAACGTTCTCAACTCCGAATACCACACTGTTTATTTCGACACAGACGATTGCCAGATGTATTACCTCCATGTGAAAGAAAGAGCCAATAGGTACAAGGTTAGAGTTCGCGAATATGTAGATTCGGCAACCAGTTTTTTGGAAATAAAATTCAAAAACAACAAAGGAAAAACATCTAAAACAAGAATGAAAACCGACGGAAAGTATTCGTTTTTCCCAGAAGCAGAATCGGAATTCATTAGCAAAAACACTCCATTCGAATCGTCGCAACTGATGCCCATGTTGAGTAATCGGTTTAATAGGATTACTTTAGTAAACCGACAATGGCAAGAAAGAATAACCATTGACACATTTGCCCAATTCAGTCATCAACAATCGAATATTTCGCTAGGCAATTTAGTGGTTTGCGAAATAAAAAAGAATCCAGGACAGTATATGACACCGATGGAACATCTTCTGCGAAAAATGCGCATTCATCCATTTCGAATAAGCAAATACATTTTGGGCAGTTCGCTTATCAACGGCAACGTGCGCCCCAACCTGTATAAACCCAAAATTATTTTACTCAACAAAAAAACACAATCATGATACTGTCAAAAATTCTTGGCGATGGCGAATTCCTCAACATGGATTTAATAAACGTTTCAGATTTCCTTGAACTTTCCATCCGATTCGGGTTCAACTTACTTGTTTCGCTCATTATCACACGTGGTCTCTACTACAGCAACACCAAACGCAAAGACTATTTCTTTTCGTACCTCATGATTGGAATTATCGTTTTTTTGTTGTGTTTCCTCTTAAACAGTGTAAAGCTGCAATTGGGCTTTGCCTTGGGATTATTTGCCATATTCGGTATTTTGAGGTATCGCACCAACCCCATGCCTATACGCGAGATGACTTATCTATTTATTGTTATTGGCATTTCGGTAATCAATGCGCTATCGAACAAAAAAATCAGCTACGCCGAATTGCTATTCACCAATCTTGGAATTGTTGTGGTTGTGTGGTTGTTCGAAAAAGTTTTCTTCTTGCGCCATTTGGCCGAAAAAGAGATTGTATATGAAAAAATCGAGCTCATCAAGCCCGAAAAACGAGCCGAACTTATTGCAGATCTTGAAGAACGAACAGGTATAAAAATTCAAAAAATCGAAATTGGGAAAATCGATTTTTTGCGCGACTCGGCACGGCTGATTATTTATTACTACCTCAGCGATATAAATGCTGCTGATAATGCTACAAATTCATACAGCAACGATGATGAATAAAACGAAATTCGTTTTGCTGGCTGTGCTGCTACCATTTTTAGCAGCTGGTCAGCAAACCTATTCTGGTATATGGCTTTCGGCTGTATCGGAGAAAGATTTGGGCAAAAAATTTAGCTTAAACAGCGAATTAACTGCTCGCTTCACTGGCGATTGCAATCGCTTCACGAAATATTATATCGAAAATGAGCTTGAATACAAATTCAACAAAACCATTCGAGCCGATGTTTCATACCGCCTTTCGATGAAATACGAACCCGAAGGAGCCTACAATCAGTTTCAACATCGATTTTCGTTTGGCTTGAACTTGAAAAAAGAAATTAGTAGATATTCTTTTGCCTTCACTGGTCGCTATCAACAAAATATCAGTCGCGATTTCAGCTCTACATATCCAATTTTAGAAACCGAACCCTATTTAAGAACCAAACTTTCCATCAAATACAATATCAAAAAGAAACCAATCGAACCTTATGTTTCTGCCGAATTGTATATCCCCATTTATGCTCAAAGTTCAAAATCATTCGAACCCGATGCCTATCGATATGTTTTGGGAGCTAAATACAAAATCGACAAGAAAAAAGCATTTAAGCTATACGGCATGTACGAAAAAGAATACTTCAACTCACATTTTGCACACAACTTTATTACTGGAATCGATTTTATTCTAAGTTGGTAAAACCTCATCCTTGCTGAACATAATCGTTTATTCGCATGAATTTTAGCTCAGTTTGTTGATATTTTTTTTGCAAAGAATTTTCGAATTGGAATTCTCTATTATGCAAAAAAGCCATCCACCGGTAGGCAGACAGCTTTCTGTACTTGTTGCTGTTACAATCTATATGTAAATCTGATAGTCGGTTCCATTGTAGGTTACGGTTACAAGTCCGTCGCAGTTTCCGTCGCCATAATCCACAATTAGTTGATAATTTCCGCTTTGTATTACAAGGACTCCTGCGGTTATCCAGCGGCATCCAGCCTGAACACGTAGTGGGCTTGTGATATTCATTGTGTAGTCTTCGCCTTCAGCGTTTGTTCCGTAGGCCGAACCAGTTACAAGATATACATCGTCCCAAGGATTTAATTCTGTGCTTTCGCCTTCAATCCATTCGTTGTTGCGCTCGGAGTGCCAGCTGATGATTCCGTCAGTAGTTGTAACTGTTCCGTCAACAAAGTAATCGTAGTTCAAGTTTCCAGCAGCATTGTGTCCTTTATTGGTAAGCGATTCCATTCCTTCAACAAAATTGTCGTTCACATAGTAGTTTTCGGGAGTTACGGTTATTACAGTTCCGCTGTCGCGATACCAACCAGTGGTAACAATTACAACTTTTCCTCTGCGATAGTAGCCATCGTCGCACAAAGCATTGGCACTTCCAAAATCGAGCGTGATTGTTTTGGGGAACGTTGTTAAATCGTAGGGATCGATGGTTATTGAAACATTGCTATTCAGGGCATCGTACGAAGAATGATTTCCTTCTACTGTTTGCTTTGCGTGTTCCATTCCGTCGGATGCTTGTTTGAATACATCGGCAAACATGTTTTCGGCTGTTGCGTTGTCGGTGGCCGAACGATTCGTAAAATCGGGTTTAACAATGTCTTCGTCTTTGCGGCACGAGGTGAATGCAATTGCTACTGCAAAAAGGGCGGCGAGGATGATTTTTTGAGTTTTCATGGCTGTAGAATTTTTGTTGTTATTTGTTTAGTATTGTGTTTAAATTGTATTTTTTCCTAGAA
>DYON01000214.1 GCA_020720525.1 Acetofilamentum sp. | reverse complement strand
ATTTATGGTGCATACCGCAATATCCATTCCGTCTTTAGAACTTCTGTCTTCTTGCTGTTTTAGTGTTTGTACAACGCCTCGGTCTAAGTTTTTGAGGATTTCACCCGGCGATGTTATATCCTGCACATTCACAATATTGTTGAGCAACATCGTGCCGATAAATGACATAAATGCACCCGGTACGCCGTGTCCCGTGCAATCAACACAAGCAATGACGACTTCATTTTCTTTTTGCGAAAACCAATAAAAATCGCCGCTGACAACATCTTTTGTTTTATGGAATACGAATGAATCCGATATGTTCTGTTTTATCAGACTTATATCTGGCAAGATAGCGTTCTGTATTTTTTGAGCATACGTTACACTTGCTTTGATGTTACGGTGTGCAAGTTCGACTTCTTTTATTCGAACTTGCAATTCTTCTTCGATTATGGAATTGTGTTCGGTAACATTCTGAAAAAGTATGTTAATATCCTCGTACTCTTCTTTTAACCGTTTATTTTCGGCAAGTAATTCTTCGTATGTCAGTGAAATTTGTTCCAACTAATAAAAATTATTCGATTGTTATAGTAACGTCAGCCCACAATTTATGAAAATTATTGAGCGATTTGTCTTGCCATGATACCTTATTTGACCCTAAAACAATAATTTTCGGCTTCCCAATTTTTTTTATTCCGAGAATGTACATGCTCAGGGTCGTGATTCCTGAACTGTTAAGGAACGTTAAATTCTTCATATCAACTGTAAGCACATCAGACACCATGTTCGTTATTTCATTCAGAAATTTCAGAACTTTATCGTATTCTGTTAAGTTCGCAAGCCGCATACTGCCTTGCATTATCAGAATTGAGTTTTGTTTATCGAATTTTAAGATTGATTCTCCTGCTGTAAGTTCCATACTAATTTTCCTCCATAAAATAATATACTTGAACAGTTACATTGTACAAGTCGTCTGTAAATAATTCAAATTTTGCGCCTATTTGGATATGGTAGTCTTTCAGCAACATCAACAGTCCGATACCGGAATTCTTGTCTCCGTGCGTTTTTTTTTCCATTTCGCTAACATACAATTCTTCTAAATCTGTATCCGGGTCTAATAATTTTTCTAATCGGTGTTTGAGTGATTCGTAATGTAATTTATTGCAAACGTTTTTGATTTGCATCAATAAAACCGTGTTATAGAGTTTCAGGTCAATGTATATTTCTGAATCTCTTTTGGTCGAATATTTTGAGGCATTTTCGATAAGTTCGTTAAAAACTGTGGAGATAAGATTTTCGTGTTCGGTATCGCCTTTGTCTTTTTTGTAAAAATCTGCAATGAAATTTGCGACTGCACTGCATCTGCGCCAATAAGTTACCATATCTATCGGTTGTATTCCGAGAGCCAAGGTGCCTTCTGCCGGTAAATTTGCCGGAACGATATTGAAATCGCCTACAATTACTGCTTTTTTTTCGTCCATAATTATAAATATGTTAGTTTAAACGTTTAAAAATAACCATTGTAATATCATCAAATAATTCTTGTTCACCGATATGCGTGTATATATCTTTGTAAACTGCATTTAAAATTTCTTCTGAATTTCCGTTTATGTGTTTTTTGAACGACTGCATGATATTTGGCGTACCGTATAGTTCGTTCTTCATATTTTCAGCTTCAGATGCCCCGTCTGTGTAAAGCATTACAACATCTCCGATTTCCAATGTTGTTGAGTAGGTTTGGATGAACTCCGAAATATCTTCGGTTAAACCAACGTACATACCCAAATCCATCGTTTTTATCTCTTCTACTGTATTTTGAGCTTTTCGGTAGATAAGTAAACTTTCGTGTTGTCCGACAACTGATAATTTTCCCTTTTTGTATTCCAAAAGCGAGAGTGTAAGGTTTCTGCGGTCTGATAATCGGTTTTGAATGTTTTGATACAAAACATTGTTTATCTGTATCAGTGCGTTGCGAATGTTCATTCCTGTACCGTCCAGAGTCGTGCGGAAAGCGGATTGTGTCATAAGCATCACTACACCGGATTGAAGTCCATGGTCGGTTACGTCTCCGATTCCGAAATAGGTAGTCTCATTTTTTTGAGGTAACACGTCATAAAAATCACCGCCGACTTCTGTGGCAGTGTCCATGCGTGCAGCAATTTCGAGGTCGTTGCATTTTGTAAACTCGTTTTTATGAGGCAATACCATGGTTTGAATTTGTTTTGCAACGTCTAATTCCATGCCCATGCGCATATTATCTTTTTCGAGTTTATTTTTTTGTTCTGCGGCAATATTGATATTGCTGATAACCGTCGGGATTACTTTCAAAATTTGTCCGACCATGCCGGATTCAAATAAGATGACAAAGAAGGTCAACAAAAGAAAAATAATCCAGATTTGTAAAAATAATCCGGAGGGTAGTGCCAGTATTTTTTCGTTTACGGTAGTTTGATAATGCTTGATTGCTGCTTTTTGCTCGGGCGAGTAGCCGGATTCATACTTTTCGGGAGTTGAATTAGCTATAAGCTCAAGTATTTCTGCAGGTTTGAGTGCTAATGTGTCTATTTTTTCTGTTTGAATGTAAATTTTGTATGCAGAATCAAAGTTTTTCTTATATTCAATTGCCTCTTGTTTTGTGAATAATTGGTATTCAAAATCTGCTCCTCTGTTTGTAAATGCAGTGTATAAGCTGATTACGGAAATTACAAACCAAGCTACTGCGACATATCTGTTTAAGACAGCTCCGGCAACGAACAATAAAATTACAGATAGTGTAAAATCAAACAAGAAACTTGTTGCCGTGTTAGGATTCATGTGAACGATAGAAATGGCGTACACCATGATTATCAGCACAGATGACCATGCCGAAACAGAATCAAATCGTTTTGATTGTTTCGTTCGTTTTTTGACGAGTATGCGTAAATTATACGCCGCCGAAATACCGTTTATGAGTATAATTAACGGAATCATAATCATATCTCGGGCGGGGTCGGGGAGTGTGCCGTACGTTGCGAGTTGTGTTGCTAAATGTGTAAGCGCCACAAGCAAGAAAACAAAGTTAATGGCAACCAATATCTTTCGTTTCGTATTGCGTGAAGGTGCTTGCAGCATCTCGCCTGCTCGCGTGAGGACATCTCCGTTTTGATGTTTTGTTTGACTCATTGTTGTAACACTTTCTTTGTGAATACTTTTGTTTGAAGTTCGATAGAGATTTCACAATCCGAATCAAAATATTTTTGTTCTGCTCGGGCATAAAGGTCTTGCATATCAGGTCGTTGGCTGATAAATGCAAACATTGCCCACAGCGTTACTCGTCCGAGTTTCAGGTCGTTACCTTCGAGTAGCGGTTCGTTTTCAAAACCGGTATTTGAAGCAATCGTTGTATTACTCAGTTTGAGTTCAAATCCGACATCGGTTGCGAGTGTTTCAATATCGGACATAATGTCTCGGTTGCCTTCGTAAAGGTCCTTATGTTTGCGTATCATCCGTTTTATTACCGTAGGTCCTTCAAATGTGCTGTCGTTTACATCCGTTATATAAAAAATACCGCCGGGTTTCAGTATTCTGAATATTTCTTTGAGTGCCAATTCAGGATTTGTCAGGTGGATGAACACAAAACTTGTAAATACGACATCAAATTTTTCGTCTTCAAATCCCGTTTCATAGACAGAAGCTACTTTCCAACCTAATTTTCGGTAATTGAGTTTCGCATATTGTATCATTTCCGGGCTTATATCCAAACCTGTGAATTGATAACCTGCGAATTTATGATTTTTTACGATATTAGAGAGCAGAACACCCGGACCGCATCCGAGGTCTATAAATTCTGCCGGTGCCTCCGGAAAATCAATTTGTTCGAGCAAAGGAGCCTGTGTCAAATAAACTAATCGGGCTTGTGCTGACAAACGCGGAAGTTCGTTTTTGAACGATAATGGTGTGAGATACAAATTTTCGCTTGATATTTCTTCTTTATTCAAATATTGTGTAAATCCGTTTTCGACAATAAAATTGTGTAATGACGGAGTTTCGATATTAAGTGTTGCGGAAAGGATGTCTGTTATTTTTCTTATTTTGGAGAAAGAGCGTGCTTGTCCGTCTTTCGTATGAATATAAACTGCCATGTCTCCGTGTTCAGCTGTAACATTGTGAGCGTATTCAAAGCCGAAACTTGTATAATAGAGGCTCAGTTTTTTATGCATGTCATACAAACCGATAAAATAATATGCAGGCTTTAAATTTTCGTAAACTGCTCGCCAAAGTGAGGTCGCTAAATATTCTGCCAATCTTGTTCCTCGCAACTCAGACAGTTCTGCCCGTTTTGATAATTGAACGATAACGCCGTCAGGTGCAGGTAAATTGAGTTGTTCAATTATAGGGTCGTTCGGCAAATACACATAAGCACAAATTGCCGAAACAAGTTTACCTTCAAAATATGCACCCAAATGCAAGGCATTCACATCCAAAGGTGAATGCACGAGGTAACCGACATTTTGTCCCTGCTCAAACACAACGGTTCTAAGTTGAGTGATTTCATCTTTTTTTTGCTCGTAATTGAGCCATTCTATTGATAATCCCTGACGAAGGTGCTCTATGTTCATCTCT
>DYON01000213.1 GCA_020720525.1 Acetofilamentum sp. | reverse complement strand
CATCTTCGCATATTGGCCAGTCGAGAGTTTGAAGAACCAGTGTGCCAGTTGAGGAAACGGTTTTGTTTTCTTCTTTTTTTATGCTGGCAACAAATTCCACTTTGCCTGTTTTGTCTTTTATGGTAAGCTCTCCTTTTAAAACAAACTGATTTGCAACACTATCGGGAGTGATAGTTTTAATGCTCATGAGCGAAGGTGGAAATGTTTCGTTGCTCACAGCCTGTGTCGAACCCTTGCTGAACAAACGCACCATGGCGAAATTTACGGTCAACTCCAGCTTTTTAAGTGTCTCGTTCAGATAAATAAGCTTTTCTCCCAAAACTGGCATGTCGCCATTCGATGTATAAGCCACATTTTCCATGTTTACGGTGGCTGTTGCACCAAAAATCTGTATCTGTTCATTTTCAACTTTGTTTTCTATATCGCGCTGCCAAGTTACTTCACTTTTAGCTGTGTCGGTTTGGTAAGTAATGGTGGTTTTAATTTCTTGGTTTTCTTTTTTTGGAGTCCGACGAACTTCCGCACGAAAACATGATCAACGAAATGGTGCCCAATAGAAAAAGTACTTCATTATGAATTGTTTTTATTGATGAACAATTTTGCGATTGATGCTGTATCCTCCAATGCGAATGCATGCATTGTAAATTCCTGGCGGCAATTTGCTGAAATCGGCAACAATCTTGTTGGCGGTTTTTTGAGTATTTAGAAATACTTGCGATCCACGCATATCGAAAATCGCAACTTCAAACTCTCCAACTTTCGCATCAAATTCGGCTGTCAAAAAATCGCTTACTGGATTGGGATACAGGTTGAATGCCGAAATAATATGTAGTGGCAAGCCTGAAGAAGTACTGTCGATTGGCTCGAAGTAACGCTCTTGTGCGATTCCTTCGCCACAAGTATTTGAAGGGGTTACAACCACATACCCGCTTATCATTCCTACTAAAACTTCAATGCTATCGGTGCCTTGACCATTTTGAATTGTCCAATCTGAAGGAACAGTCCATGTGTAGGTTACCCCAGGCTCTTCAATCACCGAATACGTTTTTATTTGACCAATAAATGGATTCTGTGCATGCAAGCTGCAAAAAGCTGCAACCATTGCCGAGTAAATGAATAAACGTAGAATCACCATTTTTTTTGGCTAAATTATACCATTTAATCAACGATGTCAAGCAGTTTAACAGTTACTTGAGTTTAATTTCTTCTGTCTGAATCACTTCACCTGTGGTTTGGTTGTAAATGAACACTATAACATGCATACAATCTACATTCCAATCCGAAGCGGGTAGGGTATAGCTTATAGTTTTAACCATATTTGTGCCAGTAGTAGCAGTAGTGGTGAGTTCTTCGCCCCAAGTTCCGTTCATCGAGCCACGCAAAACATGCATGTGGTTGTAATCCAAAATCTCTGGAGTGGTGCCAACAGTGGCATCTGTATTTTTTTGTGGCTTTATAATGCTGTCTTCGGTCAAATAGGCGCAAATGTACACTGGATCAGAAAAGTCGGCAAAAAAATCAATTTTAGCATTTACACTAAGCTCACGGGTGCCAACATCGTAGGTTCGCGAGGTAACATTAATATCGGCTTCGGGTTCAGTGTGCAATAAAGAATCAACAATAGTGGACCATTCATCTTTTCCATAAACAGTTGCATTGTAAATTCGGTTAATAACTCCAGCAGGATTGCCTGTAATATTGAAAGCTGTATGAAGTTGATCACCGGTGGAGCAAGTAAAATCGTACATATAATTTGGCGAAACAAGATCGGCAAAATAGCCAGCATGAATGGAAACCAGCGAAATTCTTTCGGGAAAAAGCATTTGCAATTCATGAGCAAGTACTGCTGCGGCAGGGCAATTGACGCACTGGTGGCCTGTGAAATCTTCGAGTAATATTTTTCGCACCACAGTATCGGTTGGGTTCACTGTACCGTTATCTTCGGTGTAAGGTGCATCAATATAATCGCAACTGGTCAATAATGTACCGAGTGCAATTGCAAGTAAAACTATTTTGCTGACGATTTTCATTGTGTTTTAGATTAGAAACTGCTTGTAATTGAAACGAGAAGACCATTCGATGCAGGTACATTGCGACAAACACCACCTACACACACAATGCCTTCTCGTTGTTTTCCATACGAAAACGAAATGCGGCTGCTGTTTTTATTGAAGCCAAATCCAACATTATAATAATGAATTCTTCTTTCAGAATCGGTGTTGCCGTAGTTGTAGTTGTCGGTTATTGCGAAAAACCATTTAGGGGCAATCGAATATTCAAGCATGGCAAGTCCCCAGTTGCCTTCGTCTTGAGCTGTAAGTAAATGTTGCATTTCGAGTCGAATGGCTTTGGTTGGTGTTATTTTCCATGTGAGATCGGCAATGCCAATGTGGCTGTAGAACATGCCGTCGGTATGACCTTCAATCACATCGCTGTTGTACGAAATGTATGCATAGGTGAAAATGCCTTTGATTTTTTTTGAAAACTTATGGCTAATCTCAATATTAAAATCCTCAAAATACAATTCGTCGCCAAAGACAAAAAAGTTGCTTTTGTAGCCAAGCGTTCCACGTTGCATTATAGCTGTTGTGTCGTTCACTTGTTGCATTTCGATACTTGTTGCTCGGCTGTAGTTGATTGCAACGTCGGTTCCATAATGACCGCCAAGTTTTGTGTCTTTTTTGATTTTGTAGTTGATCTGTCCTTGATAGGCCATTTCGCCATTGGGCTGCGATGCATAAGGATAAAATGCCGACAATGAGTAGGCGTGCATTTTGGTTAATGCTGGTAAGTAGTTGATTGAAAGAACATTGCCGGTAGCTGATCGGTCGCTTCTGAAATTCATGTTGTCGATGCGCTTTGCACTAACAATTACTCCAAGTCCCTTTTGCGAATAGCTCAACGAGGCTACCAAAGCTTCGCCAGGCTTGTAAATATAGTTGTTGATTGCCGATGGATCGTTGATTTTATAGGCATACTCGGTACTGAAAAGCCAATTGCCTTTTGCAATAATTCCGCGCCCCGACATAGCACCAACATTTTCGGGCAATTTAAACAATGGGTCGCGATCTTCCTGATACTTGCTCACAAAGCTACCTCCAAAAGTGTATTTCCATTTCGACGAAGATAGTTTTGGCAACAACTCGTTGAGATTTATTTCAGCATCGAGACCACGAACAATACCTGGTCCTTTGTCGAAGAAAAATCGTTGTTGTCCAATAATGCCCTTCAAATACACACCATTGTAAGGTTTGAATTTAATTCGGATTCCGTCGAGCGAATTATCTATGCCCAAACTACGTTCTTCGTAGCTGCGAAGAATAAGCCCTGTACCAAACTGTTCGTAATAATTTCCCGCAGTAATTTCGAAATCTTTAGCGCGATATTCGGCAAAACGATACGGAATTCCACTTCCTTGATAACGAGGGTCGAAACCTTGCATCACATTTTGATAGTTTTCGTAGCGCAAACCTGCACTGAAATTTCCAGAGCTGAAAATGAGATTCAAATATCCATTCGAAAGCAATTTTTCTGGTACATCTGGTGCGCCAATAAGGCTGTCTTGCTGATAAATCTGAAAATCGGTCTGAAAATCGCCGTGTATTTGGCTGTTTTGTAAAACGTTTTGAGCAGTACTGCTAACTGCTGTTAGAATCAGTACTGCTGCCAGGAATTTCTTCATGGGTATTGTCATTGGATTTATTCGCTGATGGATTTGCCGCTGTTGAGCTTTTTAATTAACTCAATCAGTTCTATTTCGCCGCCCTCGGTAAAAGAAGTGTGCTGCCACACAATGTTGCGGTCTTTGTCGATAATGAAAGTGTGAGGAACTTGATTAACGTTCATAGCTCTTTTAAAGTCGCCATTAGGGTCGCAAAATACTTCGAAAGGCCAGTCTCTTCCGTTTACAAACGGAGCAACATTGTTGAACGAGCGCTGGTCATCGACACTGATGGCATATAATTTTACACCGGTTTCTTCTTGCCATTCTTCGTACAATTCGGCAAAAGTGTTTAGTTCTTTCACACAAGGTTTGCACCAAGTGGCCCAAAAGCTTATTATGATTGGTTTTCCGTTGTTTTGAATTGAATCGGAGGAGATTGTTGTTCCATCTGTATTTTTTAAATCGATGGTTGGTAATGTGTTTCCTGTTTGAGCAAAGATGCTAACAGCTGCGAAAAAGACAAGAATTAAAGTGATTGAAGTTTTCATGATTTTTGTTTCGGTGAACTTTTCAAATTCCTTACCAAAGAAAGTTTTTTGACTGAATTGGTTGCAAAAATAGAAATACTTTTATAGATATATCGTTTGAGAAAAATGAATTATTGGTTTATTTTTGATTCATAACCGACTAAAACACGTTTGAATTGTCATTATTCAGCCATTGAAAATAAAAAAACTCCGTACATTATTTTGTGAAACGACCCAATATAAATTGTACGGAGTAGAGAAAATTAATACTATATCTTTTTTTTGAGAGATGGGGGAGAAGGTTGGTGATTTGGATTGAGAAAAGATTGGGGTGGGGGATAGGATTGACAATCAAACTATGTTTATAATTACTCGTAATTTTCAAAATTAGCCTTT
>DYON01000212.1 GCA_020720525.1 Acetofilamentum sp. | reverse complement strand
CTCAAGAACACCTTTAAAATTAATTATACCATGTGAGTAAATTCGTGGTAAAAAAGTTTTTTTATACAAAATAATTTTAGTATGCTAAATTAGCAAGAATATCTTATTTGCGATGCAATATGAGTGTTAATACAACGGTTTTTTAATTATTTTCAGCAAGGGATACAGTAGCACCGATATAAAAATGAGAGATGCGCCTATGTAGAATCCGGTTGACATATATTCGGAATCCCCAAAAATAAAATAAGCGAGTAGAATTGCATAAACGGGTTCGAGATTGATGTGCAGCACTACAAAATAGGCCGACAGCTCTTTCATTAGGCGTATGGTAGCCGTAAAAGCGTATGCCGTGCAAATCGAGCCTAAAATGAGAAGGTAAATCATGTCTTCGGTTCCAGTCCAAAACGATTGAAAAACGTTGGGAACAAGAAATGGCATTGCAATTGCCGCAAAGAAAAATCCAAATATCATTTCATATAAGCTAAGAATTTGCCCAGTTGTTTCGTTAGATAGCTTTTTGTTCAATACGCTAAACAACGACGACAAAAAATACGAAACAATAGCAACGGCAATTCCTTCAACATAGCGGCTTTCGAAGCGAAAAATGATATAAATCCCTGCAATGATAATCAATCCAGTAAGAATATCGAACCACGAAAAACGCTGTCGCAACAAAATAGGCTCCATTAATGCGGTAAACAAGGTTCCAACACCCAGCAAACCTAATCCAACCGACACATTCGAGAGTTTAATTGCTAAAAAAAAAGTAGTCCAATGGGCAGCAACCACCAAGCCAACTCCAATGGTCGAAAACAATACTTTTCTCGACACCTTTAAGTTCATTTTCTGAACTTTTAAAATCACAAATAGCGTAATTAGGGCAATCAGCATTCTGAAAACAACAAGCTGTGGTGCTGGAAGCGAAATGAGCTTTCCTAGTATTCCAGTGAATCCCAACAAAAAAACCACAAAATGCAGTTCGGAATATGTTTTAAGCGAAAAGTTCATGTTGGTTGCTGATAGTGCTCAAAGGTAGTTTGTTTTTAATACTACAAACATGCAATTGCAATGGACTTATTTCGTCGAAAAGTAGAATATATGAAATAAGTTTCGTACGTTTGCATACTAATTTATCTTTTTTCCAATGAAAAAATTTCTAAATGTTTTGGGAGTTGCATTTG
This sequence comes from Acetofilamentum sp., assembly GCA_020720525.1. GTDB lineage: Bacteria > Bacteroidota > Bacteroidia > Bacteroidales > DTU049 > GWF2-43-63. The sequence goes on along the minus strand of DYON01000212.1, from coordinate 3,451 downwards.
TATTAAGTGTTTTTATTTTGGCTTCGTGCCAGAAAAAACAAGAAGATCGGGTTGCCGAAACTTGGCGTCTGATTCGCGTAAGTGTCGATTCAACTGTTACTTGGTACGAGTTGTGGCAATTCGACGGACAAAATGTTCAAATGGTTACTCGCGATCCCAATTCGCAGAATCTCGATACAGTTGGTTCGGGTACTTACACCATTGAAACAGGATTGTCGAAAACTTTCATTAATATGAAAGACTTTACAGCCACACATTTTAATGGTAATTGGGAGGTGCTTAAGCTGAACAAAGAAATTATGGTCATTCTTAATACCACCGACGGAGTATGGCTCTATAGAGAGTTTGTAAAGGAATAATATGGCAAAAACCAAAACAGCTTTTGTTTGTCAGAGCTGCGGTGCCCATTATCCAAAGTGGTATGGAAAATGCCCAAGTTGCAACGAGTGGAATACCTTCACCGAAGAGGTTGTTGAATCGAATATACAAGGGAAATTTGTTGTTGCTGGTGAAATGCCCCGAAAAATATCGGAGGTAGAATATATTCACGGAAGTCGCAAAAGCCTCAACAATGCCGAACTAGACCGCGTGCTTGGAGGAGGGCTGGTTGAAGGCTCTGTAATTTTAATTGGCGGAGAACCAGGAATTGGCAAATCGACATTGATGCTTCAGGTAGCCGTTGCTCATCCCAGTTTTACAACTTTGTATGTTTCGGGCGAAGAAAGCTCGTATCAGATAAAAATGCGAGCCGAACGCATTGGAATAAACAACGATAATACCTATCTACTTCCCGAAACCGACACCCAAGCTATCATTTCGGCATGCGAGAAATTGAAACCCAATCTTTTGGTTATCGATTCTATTCAAACCATGCGCACACAGCGTATCGAATCGTCGGCTGGAACTATCAGTCAGGTTCGTGAATGTGCAAGCGAGTTGCAGCATTTTTCAAAAAAAAGTGGAATTCCGGTTTTTTTAATCGGACATATTACCAAAGACGGCAGTATTGCTGGTCCCAAAGTACTCGAACATATTGTTGACACCGTTTTGCAATTCGAAGGAGACCGCCATCACGGCTATAGAATTTTAAGAACACTCAAAAATCGTTTTGGGTCGGCATCGGAGCTCGGTATTTTCGAAATGCTGGGCAATGGACTGCGCGAAGTTTCCAATCCTTCCGAAGTGCTACTTGCCGACCGAACCATCGACTTGCCTGGAACAGCTATTGCCACAACCATCGAGGGAATTCGACCACTTTTGCTCGAAATTCAAGCCTTGGTGAGTCCAAGTCCGTATGGCAATCCACAACGCAGTGCAAATGGTTTCGATCAGCGCCGACTTGGAATGTTGCTGGCTGTTCTCGAAAAACGTAGTGGAATGCGAATGGGTGTAAACGACGTTTTTTTGAATGTAACTGGTGGAATTAGAGTCGATGATCCAGCTGTTGATTTAGCTGTTATTTGTGCTCTCGCTTCGTCGTATCACGATATGGCAATCGACGCTAAAACCTGTTTTGCTGCCGAGGTAGGATTGTCGGGCGAAATACGCCCTGTAAACCGCATCGAACAACGAATTTCGGAAGCCGATAAACTGGGATTTAAAACCATTCTCATTTCTACATCGAACAGCAAAACCTTGCAACCAAAAGACTATAACATCAAAGTGAAGCCAGTTGGGAAGCTCGAAGATGTTTGGAAAATCATTTTTTCCTAAGTATTTTTGTCTTCTAAACATATCTATTTTTCAATATGAAACTAATTCCAATCATTACCGAACATTGGAAAATTGATGGAGGAGTTGCTTTTGGAGTGATTCCGCGCAGTTTGTGGAGCCGTTTTGTCGAAGCAGACGTAAACAATCTTATTCACATGGTAAATCGTTGCTTGCTGGTTCAAACTTCCGATAGGCTTGTGCTTATCGAAACTGGATTTGGCAACAAACGCGACAGCAGATATTATCAGTTCAAATACATCGCCGAGCAAACAAGCCTGGAGCAAGCAATTCGCAATGCAGGATTTGAACCAACGCAAATTACCGACGTTATTTTTACTCATTTGCACGACGATCATTGTGGAGGCGCAGTAAACCGCCTTGTAGATGGAAGCCACTCGATTGTTTGCCCAAACGCCCAGCATTGGGTAAGCAAAACACAATGGGAATCGGCTATGCATCCAAATAAACGCGAAGCTGCAGCCTATTTCACCGACAATGTGATGGCGCTGCACGAAGCTGCCCTTATGCGCTTTGTGGAAAATGAAGGAGAAATTATTCCTGGCATTTCAGTGCTTATCCGTAATGGCCACACAGCTGGGCAAATGCTTCCGCTCCTCGACGATGGAAAGCAAAAATGGGTTTATTCGAGCGATTTTATTCCTTCGCTCAGCCATGTTGTTCCTGTTTGGATAGCGTCGGTCGATATTGAACCCATTTTGGCACTCGCCGAAAAAGAAGCTTTTTTAGAATTTGCCGAGCAAAACAACATAGGTCTTATTTTCGAGCACGACTTCCATCATTCGGCCTGCTTAATTACTAAAACCCTTAAGGGTTTCGAGGGACAAGCCTTCGAAATTGATTAATTTGTTCTTTTTTAAAAGGGAAAAATTCTCTTCCACATAATAAAACATCCTGCGAAAATGCAACTTTCATAATGACAATACATGTAAAAATAAAAAGGCTCTAATCTATATTTAACCCAACTTGCAGCTAATCCGAAAAAAAAAATTGCTTTTCAACGACTTGGCAATCGTTAAGTTCAGATTTGTGTACTACAGACGAACATGAAAAAATCGTACCTGAATATCAAGCACTTGCAAAAACAAAATGTCAAAAATGCTTGTTTATAGGGTAAAAAAACTTCATTTTAGGCTAATTTTTCTTTGTTTTTGGTATTTATGCTGCAAGTTGGGTTAGCTTTTTAGATATGGTATGCGTGGCGCACAGCAAAAAAGGCGCTAAAAGCGCCTTAAGAATGTTGTTATTTACCGTCGTAAGCCCATTTTAAATAAATTGCTCCCCAAGTAAACCCAGCACCAAATGTTGCTAAAATAATATTGTCACCTTTGCGAAGTTGGCTTTCGTAATCCATTAGGCAAAGAGGAAGTGTTGCTGCGGTAGTATTTCCGTAGCGTTGAATATTGATCATTACTTTTTCTTTCGGCAGATTCATCCGTTGAGCTGTGGCTTCAATAATACGGTTGTTGGCCTGATGAGGCACCAACCAGTTGATGCTGTCGGAAGTGAGATTGTTGCGTTCCATTATTTCAACAGCGGTATCGGCCATTTTCGATACGGCCCATTTAAAAACGGGTTGACCTTCCTGATAGATAAAATGTTCGCGATTGGCAACGGTTTCGGCCGACGAAGGCCAAACACTGCCGCCAGCTTTTTGATATAGGTGATGACGGCCAACGCCATCGCTTTGCAAAAGGATGGCTATAACTCCAAAGCTATC
>DYON01000211.1 GCA_020720525.1 Acetofilamentum sp. | reverse complement strand
TTGGGGTTTGTCATTTGTTTTTAGGTTGCAAAACGCGTTTTGCTGGTGGTCTCTGAATGATAGTCTTTTATATATTACTTTTTTGAAATAATTGTCGCCGTCCAGCAGATTCTGAAACCATGCCTTTGGCTTGGAAATGACGCTGGTTGGGATTAGGCTTTTCAACCGCGAAACACAGGTGGTAGAACATAGCTGCCGAGTTTTGGTTGAACAGTCATTTTGTTTAGATTTCTGCAGTTAATTTTCCGATTCTGCAAATATAAAGCATGCAGGCAATTTTTTTCTCCTAACTTAGCTGCTCCAAAAATGATAAAAAACACCATTGTTGCTATAGGACTCGCCTTGATCTGCTTTGTAGCTAAAGCACAAGTGATAACAACCGAAGAATATCGGTTTGTTGATGCTGCTGAATGGCTACCCGATTCGGCAATGAACTTCAAAAATGTTCTGGCCCTGTATCCAGCAGTTTCATCGGCTATTTTGCTCTATTCTGAACAAAAACATCAATCGTGGCTTGGCAGAAAGTGGTGGGATGAGCATTTGATTGTTCTCAACGATAAGAATTATTCAATTGCGGTTGATCCTGTAATCGACCTACGCTATGGGCGCGAAGGCGATAGCACCACTAATAGGAATACACGTGGTTTTGTTTTAAATGGTGTATTTGGCAAAAATTTCATTGTACGATCCGAATTTTACGAAACTCAAACTGTTTTGCCAGGCTTTGCATCGGCTTGGGTCGATACCATGAAAGTAATTCCCGGAATGATTGATGCAAAACCCTTTGGCAGCAATGGATTCGACTATGGCGTGGTGTTTAGCCAAATAATGTGGCAACCATTCAAAAATTACGGAATTCGACTTGGCTACGACCGTTTTCACATCGGGAAAGGCTACCGCAGCATGGTTTTGTCGGATGCATCGCAGGCATATCCTTTTTTAATGAATTCGTATTCGCGCAAAAAATGGAGCTTGAGCCACAACATTGCAACCTTAACCAATCCCGACTTTAACGGCTTGCTCCAAATTGAACGCTCCGAAACTGGAGCTTTTCAGCAAAAATGGTTTTCGTTCACCTATCTCACTTTCAGTCCAACCGATTGGTTGAATCTTGGTTTATACGAATCGGTCATTTTTATGCCATCCGATTCCACCGGAATTTCGTTTTACCCTTTGTCGATGTTGCCGATTTCACTTGTTCGAACCGGCATCGAAGAAGCAAAAGGCTTGCACCATGCCATGGTTGCTCTGTTGGTAGATGCAACCTTGAAAAAGAAAATTACCATGTATTCGCAATTGGTTGTTGATGAAATTCCCGCAAACGGTCAAGCGCTGCAAGTTGCTGCTCAAATTGGCTTTCGTTGGATAAAACAATCGACCGATTGGCCAACATGGGCCTATACCGAATTGAATGTTGCAAGCAACAATTCATACAATTCGTCGAGTGCATCGACTGCTTATACCAACCATTTTCAACCTTTGGCGCATCCAACGGGGCAGCAATTTGTTGAATGGAATTCTGGATTCCACTTTTCGGTTTTATCGATTCTTGCCGATATCAAATACAACATCGTTTGGGGAACTGGGCTTCCGGTAACCGATTCGTATTTGGGCGTCGATTCGTATTCTGGAAATGGATTTTATTCTCCGCAAGCAAATACCGACCTTGTTTCGCATCTGCAAATAACGGTCGGATATCGAATAAACAGAACGACTAACTTAACTGTTTTTGGTGGCTTGCACTATCGCAACTACAAAAACTCTTATTCCGATATTCCAACAAATACGCTTATGTACGAAATTGGAATCCGACATTTGCTTAGACGTCAATACTACGATTTTTTCTAAATGAAAGCGTTTGTTTTTGCCATATTGACCCTTTTAGTTGCTGGCGTTCATGCGCAGATGAGTACAGTCGGATTTGCCCACAATGCATTAAGCGATAGCATCGACACAAAACATTCTTCGATGGGCTTCAATCGCGATCCGTTTTATTTTTTGAGTGGAAAAAGAAAAATATCTCGTTACCCAATTGCTTTTAGCGAAGCAATGGCTGGGTGCGGACTGCCTTATACAGCAGGAGCAGGTTTTTGGGTTGGGGGAAACATCAATGCTAAAGCTCATTTTGAAATTTCACCTATTTTTTACCACGCCAACTATCCTGAATTTATTGGTAAAAAGTTCGACAGTTTGAACGTATTCGCTGGAGGAGGTCGAAACTTGTATTCATCGGGGAAAAGCAAGGGATATTTATCGGTGCCCGTGTTGTTCACATACCATTTAAGCCCCGTTTTCACAATTAGAGCTGGCAACGAAAGAACTTTTTTTGGCGATGGTTACCGTTCCATGCTACTTTCCGACCAAGGAAGCGAATATCCGTTTGTTCGCATCGAAGCGAATTTGAATCAATTGCGATACCAACATCAAATTTCGCGTTGGAGGCAGCAAATGCCCGATGGGCACAACGAAACAAAATTTTCTGCCACGCATTATTTGAGTTGGAACATTACCAAAAAGCTTAACATTTCGCTGTTTGAATCGGTTATTTGGAAAGCCGAAGACAGTGTTAGAACAAGAGGCTTTGAATGGCTATATCTTAATCCGGTAATGTTTTTTCGACCAGCCGAATTTGCGTTGGGCTCGCCCGACAATATGCTCATTGGCGGCAATATATCGTGGAATTTCTTGCCGAAAACCAAGTTTTATGCGCAAATTCTGCTCGATGAGTTTTTTATTTCAGAAATTAAAAACTGGATAAAACACCAATTGCATCCAGCCGATAGTTCAATATCCTACGGTGCATGGGTAAACAAACAGGCTTTTCAAATAGGCATAAAATCGGTTGGACTTTTGGGCATTGGAGGTTTGAATGCATTAGCCGAATTCAATTTTGCCCGCCCCTACGTGTTTAGTCACCGCGACCCAATGATGAGCTACACCAACATGAACCAGCCTGTTGCACATCCATTTGGGTCCAATTTTTACGAATTTGTTTTCCGCTCTCAGTACAAAAAAGAAAAATGGTCGGCACATCTCAACGCCATGTATTATGTAACTGGACTCGATTCTGCTGGCACTCATTTCGGGCAGAATTTGCTGCAATCGACCTTCGATGGACCCGTCGGAAATGGAAATATTCCTGTGCAATACTATGGAAATGTTGTTGGGCAGGGTGTTCGCCACAATATTATTCAAACGAGCGCCGAATATCGCAGACTTTTTCGCATTGGATACAACTATTTTGTTTGGCGCTTAGGCGTGCTGTATCGCAACGATCGATCCGAATTGGTGAATAGTTCGGAAAAGTATGTTTATACCGGAATATTTCTCAATCTACAGCCAGTTGAGTGGAATTTTAGATAAGATGAAAAAAACAATGGAAAAAAATGCTGTTTGAAGATTTGTAAAAAAAACTTTTTTTTGTAAAATATCAAAACCAGTTACACTTCATTGGCTGCGACATTCGTATGCGACTCATTTGCTGGAAAGCGGAACCAATTTGCGATATATACAAGAACTTCTTGGACATAAGCGCTCAAAGACTACTGAGATTTACACCCACGCGACCGAAAAAGTTTGCAGAAAATAAAATCTCCGTTTGATGATTTATGATATATTTTTTTGTAACTTTGAAGATTGGTACACCTCAAAAACGACAAAAAGTGCACAATACTTTCCAATATGGGCGGGTTTATACACCTTTTTGGGGTTTGAGGTGTATGTATAAACGAGTTAGCAACAAGGCGAAGAAAAGACAGCGACAGAATAATAATTGAATTTTTGCTACTTAAAACAGAGAAAATAAACTTGCACGAATTACAAAGAAAATGGTTAATTTTACTAAAAAAATGAATTTGGAAACTATACAAAAAAATAATAGGAAAACTGCTCCACCAATACAAAGGATGATTCGCCCCAAGAAACTAATTGCCTTTGGTTGGTATGGTGGGAAATTCTCACACCTCGACTGGCTTTTACCACAACTACCTGATTGTTTGCATTATTGCGAGCCATTTGCTGGGTCTGGTGCGGTTTTATTAAACAGATACCCTTCCCCAGTGGAGACTTATAATGACATTGACGGAGAAGTTGTTAATTTTTTTAAAGTTCTTCGAGAAGAAAAAGATACTTTAATTGAGCAAATTGCATTAACACCTTTTTCAAGGGAAGAATTTGGAATTGCTTGTGAATTAGATCCAAACTTAACAAATCTTGAACGTGCAAGACGTTTTTATATAAGAGCAAGACAAGTTCGGACTGGTTTAGCTCAAACTGCTTCAATTGGTCGTTGGGCTAATTGCAAAAACACAAGTCGTTCAGGAATGAGCGGAGTTGTCAGTCGTTGGCTTGGTGGCGTTGAACAACTTGATTTTATTGCAGAACGTCTTTTGAGAGTGCAAATTGAAAACAGACCTGCAATTGACATCATAAAATTATATGATAGCAAAGAAACACTTTTTTATTGTGACCCTCCATACATTCACGAAACAAGGGGGGATACAAAAGCCTATGGATTTGAAATGACTGATTTTGACCATAAAGATTTAGCCAAAACACTTAACTCAATTGAAGGGCTTGCAGCTATATCTAATTATGACTGTGATTTAATGGAAGAACTTTATCCAGTAAGTAAATGGACGAAGATATATAGTCCTAAAAAGGTGATTCATTCAACCA
>DYON01000210.1 GCA_020720525.1 Acetofilamentum sp. | reverse complement strand
GTTGGCTCTGCTGAAGCAATTAATAATCCTCGTAATCTGTGAACCGAGCCGCCTCTGGCGGTGAGCTCATGAATACAATAAAAATTATCTAATCTATGAATACATCTGCGGATAAATGCTTTCCAGGAAGCTCTGGCTAAAACCAACCCCTTTATACGTGCTTATGTCCAAATCAATCGCTACCATTTATATTGAAAGCGAAAAGCATTATTTATAACGAATGGAAAATTTTAATAATGCCCCGAAAGCAGAAACTTGTTGAATATTTCAACCAACTTACTTCTATCGATTGGCTTTGTGATGAAGTCGTCCATCCCGTATTTCAATGCTTTTTCTTTTTCTTCGCTTAATGCTCCTGCCGTTAATGCAATGATAGGTGTGCGTTGCTGGGTTCCTTCTTCTACATTTCTAATATTGAGAGTTGCATCGTAGCCATCCATTTCGGGCATTTGAATATCCATAAGTACCAAATCGAACTTGGTGGAAACAGCTATTTCGAGTGCTTTTGCCCCATTTATGGCTTCAACAATGTTGGCATTGGGCAAAAGGCCTGCAACAATTGTTTTCAGAAGAAGTCGGTTGGTGGCAACATCTTCGGCAATCATAATCTGAAATGATTTTTTGCTTATTACTATGCTCTCGACAACTTGCTCGTTTTGTAATTCTTCGATTTCGACTTCTAATTTGTTGCCAATACTCAACAACAATTTTTGCAATTCGTTCGATTTTACTGGTTTCACAAGATTGTATTTTACACCCAACTTTCTACAGTGCTCTCGAATTGGCTCATTGTCGGACGAACTGTGCAAGATGATGATAGGAAACTTTTCTGAATAGTGGTTGTTTTTTATTTTTTTGATAGTTTCAATACCGTCCAAATCGGGCATATGATAATCAACAATTACAACATCGAATGAATGGTTCTTTAGTATTTCGAGTGCTTCGAATCCACTGCTACAACCAGTAAATTTCAATCCCCAATGCACGAGATTGTGTTCGAGAATGATTCGGTTGTGTTCGTTGTCGTCAACCACCAAAACGGTTTTTGCTGGAATGGGTTTTGTTGCTGGTTTTGGTCTGCTTTGCCGACAATGGGTGTTTATGGTAAAACTAAAGGTAGAACCTTCACCTTTTTCGCTTTTAATTTCAATTTGGCTGCCCATTTTTTCTGCAAGCAAATTCGAAATAATGAGACCAAGTCCAGTTCCTCCAAATTTGCGTGTGGTAGAGCTATCGGCTTGCGAAAACGCTTTGAATAGCTTTTCTTGTTGCTCCTTTGCTATGCCTATACCCGTGTCGCGAACCGAGAATGTAAATTTGCAAAAATTGTCATTTTGTTTCTCTAAATCTACTTTTAGTTCCACTTCGCCATGCTCGGTAAACTTCACTGCATTGTTGAGTAGATTTATCAGAATTTGTTTCAACCGTATTGGGTCGGACATTATTAAAGCAGGAATATTGGGAGGAATGTTGAGTAATAATTCTAGTCCTTTTTGTCCTGCATGAAACTTGATGATGTCGACGGCTTGTTCCATCACATTTGGCACATAGCATTCAATAATTTCCAAATCGAGTTTGCCTGCTTCAATTTTTGAAAGATCAAGAATGTCGTTGATAATACCGAGCAACGCTTTTCCTGATGTATTGATGTTGTCGGCATATTGTTTCTGAAAATCGCTTAATGGTGTTTGAAGTAGCAATTCGGCAAAGCCAATCACGCCATTGAGCGGTGTACGTATTTCGTGACTCATGTTGGCGAGAAATTCCGATTTTGCTCGATTGGCTGCTTGTGCTTTGCGGCTGGCTTCTTTTTGTTCGGTGATGTCAACCATTACTGTAAGCAGCAACTTTTCGCCCTGACTTTCAATGACCTCGCACGAAAACAAACCCTCAAGTGTTTTTCCCGACTTTGTTCTTACCTGCAACTCTAAATTATGTATTTTGCCTGTAGTAATCATATTTCTAGTAGCAATGTTCAGCTTTTCGCTTTCAACAAATAGATTGAGGCTTTGAGCCGATTTTCCAATAACTTCGTGCCTCTCGAATCCTAGTATTTGAATGAAGGTTTCGTTTACATCGGAGAATGTGCCGTCCGACTTACTTACAGCCATCAATGCAGGATTGTTGTCGAATAGCTTGTTGAATTTTTGCAAGGCTTCCATTTCTTTGCTCAAATCTTTCGAAACCCCAAATACACAATCCGAACCATCCCATTTGCCAAACCAAATACGTGTTTCAACAGGCATGCTGCTTCCGTCTTTTCTGCTTAGAGGAAGCGGGCACAAAGACCGATTTCCATTAAGCATTTTGTCGAAGATTATTTCTGCTTCAAAACGATCGTGTTTTGAATGAATATCGAGAATGTGCATTGTTTTTAGCTCTTCGTCGCTGTATCCTAGTTTTTGGGGAACTATTGAATTGGTAAATAAAATCAACCCTTGTTTGTCGCTTATGAAAATCAAATCGTTCATGGTCTCGAAAAAGGCTCTAAAATTACTTTCGCTTTCGCGCAATTGCCTTTCGGTGATAGTTTGAACAATATTTTTTTGCTCAAGAGAATAGTTTTTCGTAATAATGATGAAAAGACTCATGAAGAGAATTAGAAATGCAAAAACAATTATTCCCGAAAGCATGGTTTGGTAAATGGCTTCGTTGTAAAACTCATTTTCTGGATAATCGATGCCAAGTACGGCAAATATTTCTCCGTTCGATTGATCGCGTAGAGGGACTAAAACACTTATCCAATTTCCCCATCTGTCTTCTGCTGGCTGTGTAACAATGGATTGGCCTGTTTTGAATGGTAGAAAGCTTTCTTCGTCGGCTTCTTCGTAATATTGTCCAGCAGGGGAGCAGTTTTCCGAATTTTCGGGTTCCGAATCGGCTATAAAATATAGTTTACCTTCTTTCTGCTTGTAAAGATAAATGAATTGCGCTTTCGAAAATTCGTTTTTAATATGCATCAAGCGGTTTTTGATGCTATGATATGCTTGTGTGTTGATATCGCTTGGCTCAGCATTTAATTGTGCTGCACTTACTCCATTTATCGCATATGCGATGGTCTTTCCTGTTTCTAAAATATCCGATTTCCTTTTTGCTACATTTCTATTCCATGTGTGAAAAATAAAAAAAGAACCTGCCAAAACAAGAATAATCAGTATGAAGAAAAGTACACGCTTTTGTCTTCTGACTCGTTGCAGCAACTTATGTGTGATTTCTCTTTCGACCATGGGCTTGTAGATGTGGTGGGCAAATTGATGTAAATGTTTCGACAATTTGTCAATTACCTACAAATAAACACACTTTAGATGGCAGTTAAAACCGTAAAAATACGCGTTTCGAAAGTTGGAAGCTTAGTTTTCTCGAGTTTTTTAACGATGCTTCAATCTTTTCATTCCACCATCATTTTCCACGCATCGCTGAATTTTTCGACAATATCGCCTGCTTTCATAGCTTCCATGCCCAATTCTTCGGCAGCAATGTCGCCTGCCAAGCCATGAAGGTAAACTCCTGCAATGGCTGCGTGAATTGGCGAAATTTTTCGTGCAAGCAAACCGGCAATGAATCCTGTAAGCGTGTCGCCGCTACCACCTTTAGCCATTCCTGGGTTTCCAGTCGGGTTGAAAAAAACCTGTTGCGAAGGAGTTACAATTGCTGTGTATGCGCCTTTTAGCACAACAATGCAATGGAATCGAGCTGCCGCTTCTAAGGCAGTTTCGAGACGAGAAAAATCGTCGGAAAAACTTCCAAAAAGCCGCTTGAATTCGCCCGGATGAGGCGTGAGAATGGTGTTTTTGGGCAAAAACGACATCCACGTTTTGTTTTCAGCTAAAATATTGAGACCATCGGCATCTATCACCAATGGTGTAGTCGAATTCTGTATCAGCAATTTGAGTGCAGAGGCAGTCGATTTGTGCTGTCCACAACCCGGTCCGAAAGCAATCGAAGTATAGGCCGACAAATCGGGCAGCTGCGAAACGAAATCTTTTTCTGCATCGACCGAACACATGGCTTCGGGAGCTGCGGTTTGAATAATGGCAAGCGATTGTTCGTTGCAATGAACTGTGGATAGTCCACAGCCCGACCGTAAACAAGCATTGGCAGCCAAAACAGCAGCACCTGTTTTTCCTTTACTGCCGGCTACAATCAATGCATGACCGTAACTTCCTTTATGCGAAAAGGTACTGCGAGGCGCAAAAAACGAAGCTATATCGTCTTGTTTAATTAAATAAAATCGACTTTTAGCATCGTTTAAAAAAGTTGAATGCAAGCCAATGGGAATGAAATACCAACTACCACCATATTGTTCGTTTTCGGGCAACAGCAAAGCCAGTTTTGGAGCGCCAAGAGTGAGGGTAAATGTTGCTCTAACAATGTCATTGGCATGTGCAAGCGAACTCGAATCGGACAAAAGACCCGAGGGCATGTCGATAGCAACAACAGGCAATTGGCTCGAATTGATGCTTCGAATGGCATATTGAACCAGCCCTTCGGGAGCTCGCGAAATTCCAGAACCAAGCAATGCATCAACAATAATATTATTGGGCGAAAACTCAAATGTAGCCTTCTCGGAATCGATCACTTCCACATTGTTGAGTTTTTGCAAGCGCTTCCAATTGAGTTGGCAGTCGTTGCTCAACGAATTGCTGAATTTGACCAAAATTGTTTTCACCTCATAGCCGGCTTCAATCAGCATTCGGGCAATCGCAAGTCCATCGCCGCCATTGTTGCCG
>DYON01000209.1 GCA_020720525.1 Acetofilamentum sp. | reverse complement strand
CGAGCATGGCCGATGCGTTGGGGGTTGATCCGTCGGAGTTAATGCCTACGTTTTGGGCAATTATAGTTGCGGAAAACATAAAAGCTAAGGCTACTAAAAGGTGTTTAATTGTTCTCATTTTGATAAGATTTTAAGGGTTCATTAAGTGAAAATTAAAAAATGTGTTTAATACTTGATAATATAGTAAAGCACAATATAAGGCTGCAAAATATTCATGGCGGTGCCTGAGCCGGTGTTTCCAATGGTTCCGCTGGCTGCGGTGCTAGAACTTGTGGTGTTGGGGACATCAATAGCATGGGCGTGCGAGCCACCTGAGTCTGTAGTTCTGGTGACATCATATAATGTGTTCGAAGCTACATCTCTATCGTCGGCATCGTCAGATACTGTTGTTTGGCGGTATTTGTCATTATACGTATGGGTGTGCGCACCCTCGGAAGCGGTATTAAAGGATATCGGATCAACAGTATGATTATGAGCTGTTCCGGTAAAAGTATGGTTGTGGCTTGGCAATTCTGCAGTAGCAATGGCATGCGTTTTCTCCCCGCCGATTTCACCACGGGCATCAAAAGATGCATCTGCTGAGTTTAAACCCACAGGAATTTTTCCTTTCAGGTTGGGTACTAAAAAGATTCCTGAACCTGAACCATAGGTAGTTCCAACAATAGCATAGAGTGCTGCGTATGTTGTTGTGCTATATGCAGTTCCATCACACAAAAGCCATCCTGTTGGTGCACTACTACCAGCCCAAATCATTATGGAACCTACTGGTGCAACACCTATGGATGCAGTTGAACTCCAGGTAGGTGCGCTTGCTCCGTTGCTCGTAAGCACTTGTCCTGTTGTTCCTGCAGCGGTGGATGCCATAGCAGTGGTGCTTGAGCCATAAACAACTCCTCCAGCAACGGTTGCAGTAGTTGAGCCTGTTCCGCCCTTGGTTACAGGAACTGTTCCTAAACTTATGGCAGGAGTTGTGGTTCCTGTTGCAACCGAAATAGGAGAGGTACCGGTTACCGAAGTCACGGTGCCACCACCTGTGCCTGCGCCAATGGCAGTGCGGAAGTCGGCAGCACTTAATGCAGAAACCGTATTATCGGCATTAAACCGCGGAAATGTAATAGCCGAAGGATTTGTTAATATGAACATATTTCCACCCAAAGTAGTAGCTCCTATGCCGGTACGTGCAGCCGCCGCAGTGGTTGCTCCAGTTCCGCCGTTGGCAATGGGCAGTGTGCCACTATAGCCGGTTGCAGTAATGCCTGTCAGCTGTGAACCGTCACCATAAAAACGGGTGGCATATAAATAACCGTCATAGTTGGCGCGGGTTGTGCTCGAAGGAGCGGTTGTACCACCATAAAAACCACCAGCAGTTTTTGAACCGCTTTGTAACATGACACCTGCTGTTCCGCTCGAAGGCAATTGAGTGGTTATGGCGTGGGCATGAGTTGTTCCGGATACACTGTTGGTTGTTGAGCTTGTAAGCGTTGTTGGAGTTCCCAGGGTAACAGAACCTGAGCCTGTTATAGCGGTGAAATTCATTCCATTTCCAGCTGCTACGCTGGTTACGGTTCCATCTCCCGTACCAGAGTCTATAAATGTCCAGGCAGTTCCACTGTAATAATAGAACCCCGGAGTTTCGTTGGTTTGATAAACCAAAAGACCGGTGGCTGGCGATGCAATGGCATCTCTTTGCGTCTCAGTCATTCGGGGAATAAGAATTCCGCTATTGGTTGATTTTACATCGAGCATGGCCGATGCGTTGGGGGTTGATCCGTCGGAGTTAATGCCTACGTTTTGTGCCATTAGGCTGGTTGCAACAAACAATGATGATAAAACCAAAAAATAAAACTTTCTCATTTTTTCTAATTTTAAGATTTATAAATATTTATGAATGATATTCTTGAAGATGGATTCGTTCAGCGGGGTTTGTAATATTTCTTCGCAGCCCAAATCATAGGCTAAGCGCATGGAGAAAAAGGTAACATAAGACGATAAAAGTATTACGGGAATCTTGTGGCGAAGGGATTTCAGCTTTCTAATGGTATCCGAGGTATTGTTGCCATCCATGTCTAAGTCGATAAACACAAGGTCGATTTCCGGATGATCGGTGAAGACATTCAAAACATCATCGCTCTTTTGAGCCGATAGTATTTGGAGGAAGTCGGTGGTTGGATAGTGGGGCATATTGCTGTCCATGGAATCCTCTTTCATGGCATAAAGCAAAGTCCTTGTAGTTGTGGTTAACATTTTTTTAATATTTTTTCGTGGATCAAAAGTAGACCATCCGAAAACTATTTGTCAAGCAAAAACAATAAAACCGACCTTTATAAAACCTTTATCGGGGTTGTTAAAATGTTGTTATTTAATTAGATAAGTTGTTTTTTTTGTTCGTTGTTGTTTTGTTCGTTGTTGTTTTGTTCAATCTCCGGACACTGAGCGAAGTCGAAGTGTTCTTTGTTCTTTGTTCGTTGTTCGTTGTTGTTTTGTTCGTTGTTCTTTGTTTCGTCTCCGAACCCAGAACAACGAACCCAGAACAACGAACAAATAATTTCCGAACAACTAAAGCGAAAGCAAAAAAACCGTCAGACTTTCATTCGATACTAAATTGAGTTTCTTGCGAATATGATGGCGGGTGATATCCACCGAATTTACATTGATGTGGGAGATGCGGGCTATATCTTTTGAGTAAAGATTGAGTCGTACCAGAGCGCATACCTGTAACTCTGTTTTGGTTAAATCTGGGGCTGCTTCTAAAAGTTTATCGTAGAAGGAGTTGTGCAATTGCTTAAAGAGTTGTTCAAACTCTGTTAACGAGTCGCGATTGGACTCACGAGTGAGCTCGTACAGCGTTCTTTCAAATTCTTCCTGTTGTTTTTTTCGTGGTATGGCCAGTATAAAGGGCTCTAATTTTTCTTTTACCGAGCGATTCAAATTTACCAAATCGGCCTGAATCAACGTCTTAAACACCATATCCTGTTCCTGCAACTGCTTGTCCATCTTGATGTTTTCAAGTAAAATCTCTTTATTCTTTATCTCCTGCTCGGCGCGCTTGCTTCGTTCTTCAGCCAATAATTTCATATCGTTGATCCGCGCCATTCTCAGCCGCATCATGTAAAAACCAGCGGAGGCAATCATGAGTCCAAACGCAAGCAGAATCCAGATAACCACCATCCGGTTTTGCTGATGCTTTACTTCAACCTTCAACAGGGCATTTTCCGCGTCAATCTTTTCGGTATTATAAATTGTTTTTAAGGTAGATATTTCTGTTTGCTTGTCCCGCGAAAACAAGCTATCCGATAGTTTTTCAGCAAGTGACTGGTATTCATAGGCTTCACGATATCTGCCCAATTTAGAGAGAATTTCGTGTTTGCGGTTATAAAATCGCCAAAGATTGGCGGTAAATTCGTTCTTTATACCAATGGCTATGGTGGTGTCTATGGCTGCCAATCCCATTTCTGCTCTGCCGGTTTGCTCGTACACAGCAGCCAAAGTACTTAAAGAAGCAACCTGTCCTTCCGCTATATTTTTTCGGGTGCAGAATTCATAAATCTCATTCATCTCCCGTTCCGCTTCTTCATAGTGCTGCCGGTTTTTTAAAATCAAACCCATATTATAGCGCACCATAATCATATTGGCCGAATCGCCCAAATCACTGAGCATCTTTAAGGATTCCCGATAAACCATCAAAGCCGAGTCGGGATATCCGTAGTTTTTATAGATAATTCCCAAATCCTGCAGGGCCTTGGCTTGTTTTCGGGTTAGGCCATTTTTTTTGCTTAAACTTATGGCTTTCTTCAAATGAATGATTCCATCTGCATAATTATTGGTGAAAGACAATGCCATGCCAATCGATTCATGGGCAATGGCCTGATTCTCTTCATTCCCATTTGCATCATCAACCCTTAGGCTCTCGGTAAATGTTTTCACGGCGCCCATATAATCACCATCGTTGAGCTGCACATTGCCCAAACCCATTTGAAATACATGGATCAGATGGCTATTGTTGGCTTTTTGGGCCAATTGAAGCCCATCCGCAAAACTTAATTTCGATTGTTTGAAATTGCTCAAGTGCAAATGAAGGTTTCCGCGGGTAAGATGGCAGTCCATGAGTAAAGAAGTATCCTGATGAGAGACAGCCAGTTCCGTAGCTTTATTGAGTAAAATAGTTGCCGAGTCGAAGGTGCTTTGATTGCTAAAAACCACAGAACGCCCCAATAAAGCTTCGCCTTCCAGATTTATCGACAATTTAGGGCGAAAACTCAAAAGATGACGATAAATGGAATCGGCTGTTTTAGGAGAAAAATGATTGATGGAGTCGGCCAATGTCAAAAGCTGTAATAGCTTTGGGTCATCCGCCGGAGCCTGTTTTCTATCACAGGAGGTGCCACACAAAATCTGTCCCCCTATAATAAGGAATAGCATTTTGAGTAAAATGTAGTTGTATGTAGTTGTTTTTATCATAGTTAAAAAAGATTGTAATCGTCGTTTCAGGCAATCACACGGACTTCAACAATTATTCTAAAATAAAATGTGTTTGCATATGCTCTAACACAAATATAAAAATTTCTTTTGGTTAGGGGATAAAGCTCTGCACTTTTTATTGGAAAAAAAATATTCTTCAGCAAAAATGTTCAAAATTTCTCATCACATTTTTTTGCATGCTTTACGGCAATTTATTCAAAAAAAGCTGAATAGAAAAAAAAAAGCATGAAACTGAATTCATGCTCTTTTCGCCAAATGATT
>DYON01000208.1 GCA_020720525.1 Acetofilamentum sp. | reverse complement strand
GAAGGGGAAACTTTTTGGAGTACCCTTCTTTAATTTTTTAGTCGGTTAGTAGTGAAAAAAATCATTAATCACCAAGCAAAGAGTCTAACCATTTTGCAAATACATTTCATTTTCGCACAAGTTAGACTGATAATTTTAGATTAAGTTGTTTCATTCCTCAAATAAATTTTACCTTAGCAATTCAATAATTATTAGCATTCATGTCAAGTCTTACTCTTCTCAATGCGTCGGCCGGTTCGGGCAAAACACAGCGAATTGCGTTGGAGTTTATCAAGCAAATTTTGCCCAACCCATCCGAAGCTGCTCGTGTTTTGGCCATCACTTTCACCAACAGAGCTGCCGCCGAAATGAAGAGCCGACTCATTGAATCGCTTGCAATTTTGGCCAACAATCCAGAAAAAAGCAAAATGCTGAAAGATTTGTTGATTGCCTTTCCTGAATGGAACATCGATAGTATTCAGCAAAAAGCACATACAGCACTCACCTACTTGCTGCATCATTATTCGGATATTTCGGTGAGCACCATCGACAGTTTCATGCAGCGAATAATTCGCACTTTTGCACGCGATTTGCGACTTCCGACCAATTTCGAAGTGATGGTTGGCGACAACGAGCTGAACGAGCTCATTATTTCAACGCTTATCGACAGCGCCAATCTCGACAAGAACATCACATTGATTCTTAAACGAATTATTGCGCTTCAGATCGAAGAAGAACACTCTCCAGTTCGTTTGGCTGAATATCTACTCCCAGTTACAGCCCATTTGAGCAATGAAGCATCGGCTGAAATCACCAAAGCTGGCATAAAAAGCGGAACAACAGAACTTATAACCGCTTTCAACCGCCTGTGGGCAAAAGTTAAAGAAATCGACAAACAAATCGAAGACAAAAAAGCAGGCTTCGAGCAATTTCTAAAAAACAACAATCTTGCAGTTGCCGATTTTAAAACAAAAAATCGAGTTACTCTCATTGGTTATTACAACAAGCTCATCAACTATGGCGAAACGGCCAAAGGCAAGACGATAACTTACTTTTTCGAGAATGGAGAATTTCTCAACAACTCTAATCCAGAGCTTGAGACAGCAATAATTGACAAAATAAACGAAATAATTACCCTTGTAATCGATCTTCAATTTGCTCGTTTGCTCTACAAAAACTTCCCTGTTGTAGCCTTGATGGGCGAAATTTGGCATCTTCGCGAAGCCTATAAAACCGAGAATAGTGTGCTCCCGGTTTCCGATTTCAATCGCATAATTCGGCAAGTGCTTAACGACGAGCCAATTCCTTTCATTTATTTGCGAGCAGGCACACGCTACAAAACCGTCATGATTGATGAATTTCAGGACACCAGTCTTATGCAATGGCTCAATTTGTTGCCGCTGGTAAGCGAATCGCTGGCAAAAGGGCAAAACTCGTGGCTAGTGGGCGACCCGAAGCAAAGCATTTACAGGTGGCGCAACGGGCAGGTGGAAATAATTCTCAATTTGCCCCAGTTGTATGGAGCTGGTTCCGAATTGGCACACGAAGCATCGCAAATTGCAGCGAGTTTTCGTAGCGAGTCCATGGGAATGAATTACCGATCGACTAAGCTGATTGTCGATTTCAACAATTCGTTCTACGATTTTATGCGTTCGGTTTTTGCCGAAAAGATTGCCGCCTCCGAAAACCAAAAAATAGAAATTTACAAATCGCTTTATGGACAAGTGGAGCAAAAAGCGAATCAAACCAACCTAGGGTTTGTTGAATGCCGCTTCTATGCAGGAAAACTCAACGCACGTATGATTGAATGGTTAGAAGACATCAAATCGTTGATTGACGATTGCGTTTCTCGCGGCTTCAACCTTAGCGATATTGCCATTCTCACTCGCGACAAATCGGTTGGCGTTTCGGTGAGTTCATATCTCATGAGCCTCGAAAACCCAATTGCTGTAATTTCGCGCGAAACTCTTCAATTTCAAACTTCGCCCCATTGCAGGCTAACCATGTGCGTTTTTCGGCTGATACATTTCCCAACCGACGAATTGAATGCCGCAGAATTGTGGTTTTTGCTCAACAGGCCCGAAATGAAGCATCTCGATTCCATTTTAGCTGGTTTCGATTTTTTCGTCCATGCAAAAAAAGGAATTGCAGGGAAAGCACTACTCGAAAAGCTAAAAGCTCAATTCGAGCAGTTCGACTCGCAGCAACTCCAATTCATGCTCCCATCCGATCAAACCGATATCATTATCAACGAGTTGGGCTTGGCCGATGCTGGCGGCTTTTTTCTTTTATTTCTGCGCGAAGAAATTTTCAAACAGCAAGAAAAAACAGCATCCGACTACAATAAACTGTGGCAATGGTGGACCGAAAGTGGAAAAACAACCAGCGTTGTGGTGCCCGATGCAGGCAATGCTGTGAATATAATGACCATTCACACTGCCAAAGGACTTCAGTTTCCAGTGGTGATTGTTCCATACTTCAATATCGATGAGCCGAAAAAAGTATCAAAAAATCTTTTTTGGATTGAACCCGACGAAGAAAAATGGGGCGTACCGTATTCGGTGATTAATTTAAAAAAAGACCCCGACGACGAACGTTTGAAAGAAATCACTTTGCTCGAATATGCAAAAGCACAGATGGACACCATCAATCTGATGTATGTTGCAACCACAAGAGCCGAGCAAAACTTGTATGTTTTTGCCATAGTTGCCGAAAAAGTATTGAATGGCGATACACAACCCGATGGGTCGCATAATTGGCTTTACCAGTTTTGCAACAACGAAAGCCGCCCTTTCAAACGCGAAGACAACGAAAACAGCATCAGTTTTTTGCTTGGAGAGCCATCGTCGGCCATTCAAAAAGGCGAAGAAGCTGGAAAATCGTTTTTGATTGACCATTTCAGGGTGAATCCGAACAAACCGCTCGATTCGCTCCGAAAATCGGACAAGCAATTCGACACTGCCGAATACCGCATTTCGGCAAAGCAGGGACGCATAGTTCATGAATTATTAGCCGAAATTTGTTCGAAGTCCGATATTGACCATATAGTTGAGAAATTTGCAGCCAATGGACTGATAGAAAGTGCCGCAATTCAAAAAACAAAAGAATTGCTTCATGAAATGGTTGAACAGTATCCGTATGCTTTCCCCGGAAAATCGTTTACGCTTAACGAAAGAGATCTTTCGGATAATTCGGGACATATTTACCGCCCCGACCGCATGGTGTTCGATTCGAACAACCAGTGGAGAATTATCGATTTCAAAACGGGCAGCAAATCGTCAGAACACAAAAAGCAGGTTGAACATTATGCCAACCTGCTTTCCGACAGCGGATTCGAAGTTGAATCGGCTCATATTTTCTACGTGAACACCAACAATGGAGAAGTCGCAGTTGTTGATGTACGCCTAAATTAAACCATTGAAATAGTGTAATCGTTTCCATTGATGGTTACAACCGCTGTTGCATCGCAGGCACCGCTTCCATAATTGACTGTCATCGAAAATGTTCCGCTGGTGAGTGTGAGTGTTCCAGCAGTAATCCAACGGCAACCAACCTGAACGCGCAAAGGTGTATTGATAACAACATCGAAATCGTCGCCTTCAACATTCACTCCACTTGCCGAACCTGTAATCAGATATACATCGTCGTAAGGATTCAAGACGGTGCTTTCGCCTTCGATCCATTCGTTGTAGCGCGTCGATGACCAACTGATGGTTCCTTCGCTTGTTGTAACAGTGCCATTTACAACCAAAGTATAGGTCAAATTACTGCTTGTATTGTGTCCATTGTTGGTGAGGGTTTTCACACCTTGAACATAATTATCGTTCACATAATAATTGTGAGGAGTAACTGTTATCACTGTTCCACTATCGCGATACCAACCCGTGCAACTCATTTCGACAGAACCTCTGCGATAGCGACCATCGCTTCCAAGACAATTTGTAGTACCAAAATCGACCACAACAGTTTTGGGAAATGTTACTAAATCGAAAGGTGTAATGGTAAGTGTGGCGCAACTACTCAACATGTTTTCTTGCGACCGAGTGCCTTCGACCGAATCTTGAGCAGCATTAACGCCATCGGTAGCCTGACGAAAAACGTCGTCGAACATGTTTTCGGCCGTGGCATTGTCGATTGCAGAACGGTAATTATTTTTATCTTGCTCTTCGTCTTTGCGACACGACGATAAAATCACCATCCCTGCAAAAACTACTAACAGCGAAAAAAGAAAAATGTTTTTTTTCATATTGGTTTTTGTTTTGATGTTAGACTATTTTGTTTTCACAAAGTAAAAATCAACCTATGCGACTTAATATTAAATACTTATACTCAATGTCGCTTTTCGAATCGGTTAAAAGATCTGACTCTTCAATTAACTGCCATTCCTGTGAACTTAATTCGGGGAAAAAAGTATCGGTATCAAAATTGCCCGAAACACGAGTGAGATAAATTTTCGACACAAAAGGCAAAAACTGACGATACATGCTTTCGCCGCCGATAATAAAATTCTCGGAATCGTTTTTACAAATATCAAAAACATCTTCTAAGGCACCTATTTCAGTTGCGCCTTTTTCGCCAAGTGGGTCGGGAGTTAAAACCACACTGCGTCGGTCGGGCAATGGGCGCTTTGGAAGCGAAAACCATGTGTTGCGACCCATAATAATGGTATGCCCGGTTGTGATAGCTCTAAAGCGCTTTAGGTCGTCGGACAAATGCCATGGCAATGTGTTTTGAATTCCGATGCCGTTTTTGCTGTCGGCAGCAACAATAATGCT
>DYON01000207.1 GCA_020720525.1 Acetofilamentum sp. | reverse complement strand
TCGGTATTGGTTTCTACAACTGTTTTTTGTTCGGTCATCGCTTCCGAAAAAACGGTGTCGTAGGGTATTGTTGCAAGAATATCGATGCCCACCGATTCGGCAAATTCAATTATTTCTGAAGTTACCGAAGGATTGAGGTCGTATTTGTTTACAAGGCAGCCAGCAGGAATACGAAAGCGTTGTATCACTTCAACTACGCGCTTGAGGTCGTGAATTCCCGATACAGTTGGCTCAGTTACAAGCAAAACATACGAAGCTCCCGCGAGCGACGACACAACTGGGCAGCCGATGCCAGGCGATCCATCAACAATAATCCATTTTTTATTTTCTTGTTCGGCAAGTTTTTTGGCTCTATTTTTTACTTCGGCAACAAGTTTTCCGCTGTTTTCGGCGCCGATTGATAGTTTTGCGTGAACCATGCGGCTTCCAGTTCTAATGTTCGAGACAAATAGTTTTCCCGCCAAGCGGGTTTGCATCGAAATAGCTTTTTGTGGGCATGCAATGTAGCAGTATCCACATCCTTCGCAAGCAAAAGAGTCAATTGAATATTGTTCTTTGTTTACAACAACAGCATCGAAACGACATACTTCGGCGCATTTCCCGCAAGAAGTACACAAATTGTTATCGATTACGGCCAATTCGCCGCTAAAAAAGTCTTCGCTTTCAGCGAAATCGGGTTTTAAAAGCAAGTGCATATTGGCTGCATCTACATCGCAATCGGCAATAAGAGCAGATTTTTCGGACAAAACAGCCAACGAAGCAGCTACCGAAGTTTTTCCAGTTCCGCCTTTTCCCGATAAAACAACTATTTCTTTCATATTGTTTGATTTTGTTGCTTTAAATGGTCAACAATGTTTGCTAAAGCATCGCTTAGGGCAGGTATTTGTTTCCATGCAAGTTTGCCTCTCGAATAAATTTGCGCAATTTCTCTATCCACTGGTATGCGCGCTATTACTGGGATATTTTCTACTTCGCAATATTGCTCAAGTTCGGCAAAAAGGTTGTTGTAACGGTTGATGATAACTCCAATTTTTTTCCCTGTGCTGCGCATGGTTTCAACCGCAAGTTTTAGGTCGTTCAGTCCAAATGGTGTGGGTTCGGTTACAAGCATTACATAGTCGGCTTCGCGGGTAGCTGCAATTACTGGACATGTAGTGCCTGGTGGGCAATCGAATATTTGAATAGCAGTGTCGCCAAATTTTTCATTGATGAATGCCTGCGCCTGATGAATAAGCGGCACAGCTTGTTCTTCGCCTGTTTTTAAGCGGCTCTCAACGAAAATAAAATTGTCGGCTTCTACATAACTGGTTTCCCCAATTCGATGAGTAGTCATTGGTAAAGATTGGGTTGGACACAATTCGGAACAAGCATAACAACTGTGACACAATTCGTTGAATACCATTATGTTTGGTCCAAGTTGCACCACTGCGTGAAATTTGCAAACAGAGCTACAAAGTCCGCATAGCGTACACGATTGTTCGTTCCATAAAGGAATATTTTTGTAATTCACAAACTTATTGGTCAATTCATAGCCAATAAAAAGTGAGTCGTTGGGTTCTTCAACATCTAAGTCGGCCAGCAAAACAGGTTGCAATTTACTGATATACGAAGCAAGGTTGGTAGATACAAGTGTTTTTCCAGTACCGCCCTTGCCGCTTGCAATTGCAATTTTCATGGTTGAATGGATTGGTTTGTAATATTGGTTTGTGCCTGATACACAACAAAAGAGCCTTTTTTTACATGTAAAATTTCAGCAATCACATCGCATTTTACCATTAAAAGAAAAAAGATGCGATTGTCGGCAATATTCAACAATCCTTCAAGGTTGCCCTGTCCTTTTGCGATAATTACATCGGCATTTTTGAATGCTTCTTGAAATTCGTTGCTACAATGCTGCAAAATAGTCGATGGTGCACTGTCGCCATTGGTGATAACGTTGGCAACACTTTGTATGTCAACTGCAATAGCATCTTCTATCGTGGCATCGTTGATTGCGGGGCCACCCTTTACGGCATAAGTAATTCCCGCCCGATTCATTGTTTTTATGAAAAGTTTGTCGAAAACAATTTCGCCGGCATTGTCGCCAAGGTAAAGAATAGACTGTGCTTCTTCAATCTTTTTTTGTAGAGCATGGCTTTTGTCGATTGCAAAATGCGATTTCATTACCATTTCGATGGTTCCGTTCAGGTTGAACGAGCTCAAAGCACCATAGTCCATAATATTGCCTGCAATTGAAAGTCTAAGTGCCGTGTCGAAACCATTGTCCGAACTATCTACCTTCAAAAGCCAATGGTCGTACAAGCCGAGGGCAATTTGGTTGCTGTGTCGCTTTTCTGCAGCAAAAGGATCGTGAAATCCGTTTATTTCGGACAATCGCCGATATAAAATTTGCTGCAATTCAGGATTCGATAGATTGTTGCATTCAGCAATTTGCTTGCTGAAAAATTCGCCGAAAAGCGCTTCTTGTGTTGGCGTAATCGGAAATTTTTTCAGCAAGCGTGAATATCCATCGCTGAAACAATTGATGCAACGTTCGTCCATTATTTAATGGTGTTGGTTAATGGTTGTGATGATGATGCTCGCCACCTTCGGCATGACCATGTCCATGGTGCTCGCTATCGCAGGTGTTGTCGCTACTCAATATTCGACCTTCAACAAAGTCTTTCACCACCTGATCAGCATCCATTTCGGGTGCACCCAAAATTACATTGATGTTGTTTTGGGTAAACAGCTGTTGAGCCATCACGCCCATTCCACCAGTAATAATGTCGGTTGCTCCCTGATTGGCAAGCCATTGTGGTAATAGACCTGGCTGGTGTGGTGGGGAAGGGTGAATGGTTTTTTGTTTTATAACACCATTTTCTTCTTCGTAAAGTGCAAAATGTTCGCAACGACCAAAATGTCCACTCAATTTGCCATACGAAACTGGAATAGCAATTTTTCTCATATTTTCCTTTTTATTTACTTATTGGTTGTTTCGACCATGACCAAAACCGCGACCAAATTGTTTTTGCATTCGCCCGAAACCCATACCTCGTCCAAATGGCCAATTGGTTTCGGCTATGTTGTTTTCGCTGCCCAATGTGTTTTCGGGTTTTGCTTCGGTGTTCGCTGCGGCGTTGAATCTGTTGCGCAATTCTCTGTTTTCTGGATTACACATTCCCATTCCTCTGCCTGTCATCGATCCTTTGCCTTCCGGCCCTTTTCTGTTAAATCCTGACATAATTCCTCCTGTTTTAATTTGGTTTTGTGTTGTTTCGAAGTCGTTTCCCCTGCCCAGTGCCACCACCGGCATTTCTCTTTTTGCCCATGCCTTTGCCTAGCTTTCCGAGCAATTCATCGTCCGATTTGGGATTGCATTTTCCAAGCTTTCGGCCACTATCGCTGCCTTTTCCATCGGGACCAGTTCCATCAAGTTTTGGCATTGTTTATTGTTTTAGAAGTTTGATAATATCGTCGATGCATTTGCTTGTTGGAGGATAAATGATAATTCTGATTCCAGAATTGCTAAGCATTTGCTTTACTTGCCCTCCAAATTCGCCAGCAATAACTTGCTTAATATTGTTGTCGGCCAGAAATGTTACAGCCAATCGGCCAGCTCCACCATTGATATTATGCCCAAGATTGCTTGCAAAATAAAATTGGTCGCTTTCGCTATCAAAAATGCAGAAATGCGAACAACGCCCGAATTTCATTCCCAATTCGGCTTGGAGCTTGTCGCCGTTCGATGCAATAGCTGTTTTCATAGTGCCATCCTTGCATTTCGGCGGTTAAACATCGGTTGTTTGCAATCGGGGCAATATAGTTGTCGGCATTGCTGCCCATGGCGGTGTTTCAATTTGGCTCCGCACGACTGGCAAATACATTCGTCGTTGGCGGCGTTGTTGTGTATCGAAGAAATATTTGTCGAAGAGCATACAACGCATTTGGTTAAATATTCGCCAGCTAAGCTGCTAAACATACTTCCGCATTGGTTGCATTTCCACCAGTTTTCGCTCATCGAATATTTTCCGCCGATGAAATGAATCGGCAATCCTTCGGCAAATGCAGTTGCTACTTTTTGTCGGGCACTTTCGTAAATTCGCGCAAAAGTTGGTCTCGATACATTCATCAATTGACAGGCTTCGGCGTGATTTAGGTGGTCGTAGTCGCAAAGTCGTATGCTTTCAAATTCCTCGAGACTTAGGTCGATTCCGCTGTCCGATTTCAATGTGTTGCCAATCGGAACAAAACCTTTGCAAATGGGCGGACTTAAAATGGTTCTATTTCGTTTTGGACGTGGCATATTGCTGAATTGAGTACAAAGATAATGAGAATATTCTCAAAACAAATATTTTAACTATTGTTTATGATTGGTCGTTTTTGATTGATGTAAGTAGGTTGTATTCAGAAATCAGAAAAGGCGGTGTAATGGACAAAATTAATGCTCAAAATTTAATGGATATTTTGTTGATTCATTTTTAGTTTTCACTTTTGCTTTGATTGAAAAGCAGTTAATAGAAAGAATATCAGCGTATTGTATGCTTAGATGGCAATCTAATATTCGATATAAATTGCCGATTGCGATTGAAAAAACTGAAAGTTGAGTAGCTTCGCCGATTTTAAAAGTACTTTTTGTTTGCGATCGATCGACTCTTTTGAGTAGTTGCGATTAGCCATGTTTTTCTTGGTGGTGCTTACTTCAACCTGAACCGAAGCCATTTGAAAGCGATCGCCCATGTTTTTATATACAATTAGCGAATCGGTAGAGCGGTTGCTGTAT
>DYON01000006.1:4659-27034 GCA_020720525.1 Acetofilamentum sp. | reverse complement strand
GGCAGGCTCGTTCGGGACTTTAACCCTATAGATATGTGGTATGCGTAGCGCACACAAAAAAACACCACCCCAAAGAGGAGTAGTGTCTGAAATATTGTAGTAAAAAAGTTTAGGCTTGTTTTACCGATACGTACGATTTCTCGTCGCGCGATTTGCGGAATTCAACAATACCATCGGCCATAGCGAATAGAGTGTGATCTTTTCCTATGCCAACGTTTTCGCCAGGATAGTGTTTGGTTCCACGTTGACGAACTATAATATTGCCATTTTGAGCAAATTGCCCACCATAAATTTTAACACCCAAGCGCTTACTATGCGATTCGCGACCGTTTTGAGTACTACCGACACCTTTTTTATGAGCCATATCTGAAAATTTTAAAATTAACGATTTCAGTCAAGAACTATTCGTCCTTCTTAGTTTTCTTGGCAGCTGGTTTTTTTGCAACTGGTTTTTTTGCTTCAGCAGTGGTTTTCTTTGCAGCTGGCTTTGCTGGAGCTTTTTTGGCAGCCGGTTTCTTCACTTCGTCTGTTTCTTCGGCTTTAGCTGCATGCTTAGCAACTTTTGTTGCTTTTACAACTTCAACGGGCTTTTCAACCTTAACCGAAGCTGCATTTTCGCCAGTTAGACTCACTCCATCTTTCATGATTGAAAGAATATTTAAGCGAGTGAAATACTGACGATGACCATTCATTTTCTGATAACTTTTGCGCCGTTTTTTGTGAAAAACAAGGACTTTGTCGCCTTTCATGTGTTCTACCACTTCGGCAAATACAAGAGCACCTTCTACTTTTGGTTTTCCAACGGTAACATCTTTGCCATCGTCGAGCAACAAAACATTATTGAACTCCACCTTATCGCCTTCTTTGGCTGCAAGGCGATGAACATATACTTTTCCGGCTTTGTTAACCTTAAACTGCTGACCGGCTATATCCACAATTGCGTACATGAGTTGTGTTTTCTGGTTGATAATCTGATACTTTTTCAAACGGGAGTGCAAAGATATAAAGTTTTTTTGATTCAACAACTTATTATTCCTTTTTTATTTGGTTTTGTTGGAAAATAGTTTTTCTGCTATTTTATTTATCAACTGATGTATATTTTATATCTGTCAAAATCCTTCAGGACAAAGTATTCGATTAGCCATTGAAAATGCAGCAAAAATGCCTATCACACAACTATAATAAGACATCATACATTGGGTTTTCATCTCTGCCAACCTTGGCAGCCATCAAGCAAAGTAGTTTGCGACATTTGCCTTTTTTAGCAATCACAAATCATCGACTTAAGCCATCGGTCTTGATATTGGTGGCAAAAAATGCACTTTCGCATCAAAATACAATTCGTCGCAGCATCATTCATCCGTTTTTAGTATTTTTGAAGATTCATTGAGGTTTTTGGATTATGGAAACAGAAAAAAAAAAATCGATAAAAGATTGGGCAGTCGATGATCGACCACGCGAAAAAATGTTGACCAAAGGTTCCGATACACTCAGCAATGCCGAATTGCTGGCTATTCTTATTGGTAGTGGAACATCGAAAAAAAGCGCACTCGATTTGGCACGCGAGCTACTCGAAACAGCCAACAACAGCTTAAAAAAACTTTCGCGATTCTCGGTGCATCGCATTCAGAAAATAAGTGGAATTGGGCCAGCAAAGGCTGTGGCAATCGAAGCTGCTCTCGAACTTAGTCGCCGTAGAGCAGCCGAACCCAACGAAGAAGAAAATTTCGTAAAAACATCGAACGATGCGTTCCGATTTATTCAACCTTTTTTGCGCGATAAGCAACACGAAGAGTTTCATCTCATTTGTTTAAATCAGCGCAACAAAATCGTTTCTCATTTTCGAGTCAGCGATGGAGGAATTTCTTCAACCAATGTCGATATTCGCAAAATAATGAAACTCATTCTCGATGCAGTAGCCGTTTCTATCATTATCGCACACAACCATCCATCAGGAAACCGCGAACCCAGCGAAAACGACATCTCAATCACTAAGCGAATTGCCGAAGCTGTTGCAGTTTTCGACATCAAACTACTCGATCATATTATTGTTGCCGACGACAGCTACACAAGCTTTTCGGACGAAGGTCTCTTAAAACACAAATCATGAAAATTGTAACTATTGTTGGTGCAAGGCCACAAATAATAAAAGCGGCAGCTCTTAGTCGCGAAATAAAAAACCATTTCAGCAGTCAGATTGAAGAAATTATTGTTCATACTGGTCAGCACTACGACGAAAACATGTCCGAAGTTTTCTTTCGCGAATTGCAAATTCCTGCTCCAGCAGTAAATTTGGGCGTCGGTTCGTCGGATCATGGCGAACAAACTGCGCAAATGATGAGTGGTATCGAAAAAGTGCTTAAACAGCACCTACCCGACGCAATTGTGGTATATGGCGACACCAACAGTACACTTGCGGGCGCAGTTGCCGCAGCCAAAATTCACATCCCAGTTATTCACATCGAAGCAGGATTGCGGTCGTTCAACAAACGCATGCCCGAAGAAATCAATCGCATTGTGGCCGACCATTGCTCCACTTTGCTTTTTTGTCCTACCAAAACAGCCGTGAAGAATCTCGAAGCCGAAGGTTTCAGTAGTGGTTTGATGGGACCGTTTAGTCTCGACAAACCTGGTGTTTTTCATTGTGGCGACATCATGTTCGACAATTCAAACTATTTTTCGGCTATGGCCGAACAACAATCGAAAATACTTCAATTGCATCAATTGGTGGGCAATCCATTTGTTTTGGCAACCATTCATCGCAACGACAATACCGACAAGCGCGAGCGGCTCGAAACCATACTCGAAGCCATTTACAGGGTGTCGAAAAAGATGGAAATCACAGTAGTATTGCCTTTGCATCCGCGAACACAAAAAATGATGACCGAATGGAACCTCGAAGCTACATTGCCCGAGGGCGCCGATGTACGAATTGTTCCACCTGTTTCGTTTCTCGATATGATTATGCTCGAGAAAAATTGCAGCTTGGTTCTCACCGACTCGGGCGGTGTGCAAAAGGAAGCATTCTTCTTCGGGAAGCCTTCGCTGATCTTGCGTCCCGAAACCGAATGGGTCGAAATTCTCGAAATGCGTGCTGCTCGTTTGGGCGGAAACAGCGTCGAAGATATTGCAGGACAGGCCGAAGCGTTGTTGAATTATCCTCCAACCGAATTTCCACCTATCTTTGGCGATGGACATGCCGCAGAGTTCATTTGCGAAACCATTTTAAAATACAATGACCGATAACCCAACAACTGTTTTCGTTCGCAGCAATTTCGAAAATGCGAGGTTGCACTACATTCTGCATTACATTTTCGCAGAGCGACTCGGAGTTGGTTATTCGCTCAACAGCAACACAACAAACGAAAACAACATCATCATCGGTTACGGAAATCACGAATCGACTGCTTTTAACATACCCGACAGCGGATATTTGCAGCTGAACGGTGTTCCTGACTTTTCACCAGAAGTTAATTTAGTAAACAATGTCACGCTGAGTAATTCGCTTGAAATCAACGATATTTCGAACGAAAAGAATAGCGAATTGTATCGAAGCGCTACAACAACCAAAAACTACCATTTTCTTGAAAAAGATTTCATCGAACTTTTTCCCGCGAAAAAAGAAGGGACTAATTTGTCGTTCGACCTTTTTTCGTCTGTTTTTTTCATGCTTAGTCGTCACGAAGAGTATTTGAGTTCCGAAACCGACAACCATGGGCGCTTCGATGTTGAACACACCCTCGCTTTCCGAAACGGATTTCACCAGCGAGCTGTGGTCGACGAATGGATTATTCTGCTTCGCGAGAAGTTGCAACTATTGTTCCCCAAAACAAAATTCAAAAAGGAAGAAGCCGAGTTTTCGCTTACCATCGATGTCGATCAGATTTTCTCGTATCGATGCAAAGGCTTGGTGCGCAATGCAGGTGGTTGGTTTCGCGATTTTTTTACAGTCCGATTTGGCGCATTTCTTCTTCGGCCTGCGGTGTTGATGGGTTTCAAAAAAGATCCTTTCGAAACATTCGAAACCATTGAAAATCTGGGCAATCGTTGCCATATTCCGCTTCAATATTTTATTTTAGCTGCCACCGAGCGTTCCGATTTTGACAAAAATGGCAAAATTAATTGTTCGAAAGCTGTTCAGATTTTGAACAACATAAAAGAACCCGGATTGCATCCGTCGTACGATTGCTTGAACAACGACGACAAGTTGAATTTGGAGAAATTGCATCTCGAAACAATTTGCCAAACAAATATTACAAAAGCTCGCCGACATTTTCTCAGAATGCGGCTACCCGAATCGTATCATCAACTGGTGAAAGCTGGTTTTACCGACGATTACACCATGGGGTTTGCCTCTGACACAGGATTTAGAGCTGGCACTTCGCGCCCGTTTCGCTTTTTCGACATTCAAACCGATGAATTATTACCACTCACAGTTCATCCATATTGTGTAATGGATGGAAGTTTAAAAGACTATGTCCATTTATCGCTCGCCAGTTCGGAAGCAGAACTCGCCAAAATGGGAGATTATATTCGATCGATTGATGGTCGATTCGAAATGCTGATTCACAACGAAACACTTTCGGAAAACCGACGCTGGAAAGGCTGGACACTCATGCTTGAAAACACAATCCGAAAATTTCAAAACTCTGGATTATGATCAATTTCGTCAGCCACGAAAAAATAGACAGAGGTGCTTGGGATGCTTGCATAATGAATTCTCCCGAACCACTTATATACGCTATGTCGTGGTATCTCGATGTGGTTGCGCCAAATTGGAACGCGTTGGTCGAAGACAACTACAACAGAGTGATGCCTCTGACGAATCGCAAAAAAGCTGGAATAAACTATCTATCTCAACCACCTTTTAGTCAGCAACTTGGCGTTTTTGGCGTACAATGCAATCAGCAGAACACACAAGCTTTTCTACAAGCCATTCCAAAGCAATTTAGGTTTGCAGAAATCGCACTCAACGAAAACAATCCAATTGACTTGATTGGGGTTCAAAAGCTGACCAACATTACGCTGAATATTGAACGCAGCATCGATGAAATTAGAAATGGCTACAACGACAATACCCGACGCAATATTAAAAAGGCTAATCAAAACAATCTCACTTGTTACCAGGGATTTGATATTGAAAAAATAGTAAGTTTATTCAAAAACAACAAAGGCAAAGATTTGAATCAAAGCAATCTGTGGTATTCCAATATGCTCACCCTCGCCTATCAGTTGCGGCATCGGGGTTTTGGAACAACGTGGTCGGCAATCGATGCACACAACGAAATTGTAGCTGGGATTTTCACCGTCGAATTTGCCAATAGGGTTATTTTGCTTTTCAGTGGTTCGGGACCCGAAGCCAGCAAAAGTGGAGCCATGCACTTTCTGGTCGATACCATTCTGGCCGATGTGTGCATGCGCAACAAATTGTTCGATTTCGAAGGCAGCAACAACGAAAATCTGGCGCGCTTCTATTTGGGATTTGGCGGCAAGAAAAAAGAATATGCTTTTGTGAGGATGAATCGGCTGCCGTGGTTTATTAGCTGGACGAAAAAAAAGGGAGTATTTTTTTTGTAAAAAGAGCCGCGATTTCTCGCAGCTCTACAAACACACAAACAAAAACATTTATTTTCTTATATCGAGTTCATCGATGAGTCGTTTTCCGCCAGCAAACTTTTCGATAATAAAAAGGACATAACGAATATCGACACAAATACAGCGTTGGAGGTCGGGTTCAAAAACAATATCGCCCGACATGGCTTCCCAATTGGCATCGAAAGCTAGTCCAATAAGTTCACCATCGCCATTAATCACAGGCGAGCCGCTGTTTCCACCAGTAATATCGTTGTTGGTAAGAAAACAAGTTACAATATCGCCATTCTCCGAATATTGACCAAAATCTTTCTTCTCATATAGTTCCTTCAATTTAGCTGGAACAATAAATTCCGGGTTTTCCGGATTTTCTTTTTCCATCACTCCAGTGAGAGTAGAAAAATATTTGTATTTAATTGCATCGGCACCATCGTAGGCAAGCACCTTTCCGTAGGTAAGACGCATAGTACCATTTGCATCGGGATAAAATTTCTTATCCGGATACATTTCGCGTAACCCTTGCACATAGCTTCGCATACCTTGATTGAGCTGAAAGGTAAGTGGCTGAATATCGCTAAGAATTTTGTTGTACAAGTTATAAACCTCCACAGCAATTTCGAATATTTGATCTTTTTGCAAAACTTCGAGAGTTGGCTTACTTAAAAAAGCGTCCATTTTATCTTTATTGGAAAAAATAGATAAAAGAAAAACTTGATCTGTATAGATAGTGTAATTGTTATTGAATTTGTCGTTAATAATCTTGTAAAATTCAGGCTGAAATTCGGCTGGAACATCCGCTGCAAACAATTCAATCATTGCGGCAAAAAGTTGCATTTCGGTTTTAAAATCGAACAATTCGAAATACTTATCGGTTTGTGGTTGCAAGCCTTTTGCCAATTCATCAATTTTGCTGATATTGGTCTTTTCGGAAGAAAGCTCCTTGAAAATGGATCTGAATTTTCCAGCCATCACTACAACGCTACTACCGCGAAAAAATACTTCTGAAATATACGTCTGAACCTTGCGAAGATTACTTAGTTTCAGCATCGAATTGTGGGTTTTCACTAATGCATCGCGATAATAATCAAATTTAGGAATTTGATCGTTGTTTGCCCACGAGTCGAAATCGTCTTCCGTTATTCGCTTCCGATCAATTACGTTTAGGCGTTGAATACCTTTGTTTTGACCAATATAGTATTTCCAATAGTTTGCAGTTTGGGCATATTGACTAACATACATCAAACGAACTTGGTCGCTAGCATTCATGTTTTTCTTCATGATTCCAAGCTTGATGTTGCGAATTTTCACAATACTTGGATTGATAAATTCATAATTCGATGCCACTTCGTCGCTGGTGATGTAGCGCGATGTACGGCCAGGATAACCCATAATCATAGCAAAATCGTCAACTTTCTTTTCTTTCAATGAAATTGGCAACGAATAGCGAGCCTTCATGGGAATATTGTTTTTGTTGTATTCGGCAGGTTTTCCGTCGGCACCAGTATAAATGCGAAAAACGCTAAAATCGCCAGTATGCCGTGGCCACATCCAATTGTCGGTGTCGCCACCAAAATTCCCTACGCTTAAAGGTGGATTCATTACCAGTCGAACATCGGGATACACCTCATATACAAACAAATAATACTCATTGCCATAGAAAAAACCTTTCACCGAAGCTTCTTGAAACTCTCCCCCAACAGCCTCACCTTCGATCTGTTTCGAAACTCGATTGACAATTCCTTCGCGTTCAATTTCGGTTGTCTCGAAAGGAATAGAGTCGAGAACTCTTTTAGTAACATTTTCGATACGCACCAAAAACCTGACATTAAGACCCGATTTGGGGTGCAATTCATCGGATAGGGTTTGTGCATAAAAGCCATTTGTCAATATATCGTTGCTAACCGAGCTCAAAGATGTAATTGAAGCATATCCACAATGATGATTGGTAAAAACAAGACCTTCCGACGACACTACTTCGCCAGTACAACCAGCACCAAAAATAACGATGGCATCTTTCAAACTGCCATTGTTGATAGAATATATTTCTTCGGCAGTAAGATTGAGACCCATTTTCTGCATATCGGTGTAGTTGAGCCTATCAACAAAAATAGGCAACCACATTCCCTCATCTGCTTTTGCAGGAGAGAAACGGGCTACAAATATCAAAAAAGCTACAACTAATAAAAAACCTTTTTTCATAACGATAATACACTTTGTTCGAGCCGCAATATTAGGACTTTTTTTTTACACATCGTATCGGTAAAACTACTGAAACTGGACATTTTCGGCAAACAACAAACAATAATAAATGTATCTGTCAATTAAATTGACGAACAGATGCCTTTTTGGAAAATAAAATCTTCTAACCCATTTGAAGAAGCTCAATTCAAAAAAACCGACTTCGGACAT
Organism: Acetofilamentum sp.; assembly: GCA_020720525.1. Classification (GTDB taxonomy): domain Bacteria; phylum Bacteroidota; class Bacteroidia; order Bacteroidales; family DTU049; genus GWF2-43-63. The sequence continues at coordinate 19,033 of DYON01000006.1, read as the reverse complement.
GAAGCCCAAAGCCGGTTAAGCAATGTTGTGGCGGCAAATCAATGCCCAGAAACAACCATTCTTGTGATGGTTTCATCGGGGGTGCTAACTCTCACAAAGAATTGCCCCGATTGTAATTCGGATGAATTGAATGCTATCTGCTGAACACCTTGGTTCATACTTCCGCTGTAAAGAATTGCAACCACTTGTCCCAAATTGTTCAGAACATCAACTTGAACGTACATGGTTTTTTGCAAATTGAGTTCAATATTTACAACATCAATCGATGGATTAGGGAATACATTGAAACTAAACTGAGTCAACTCGTTACAACCAACAGAGGTTGTAATTGGTGGGAAAACAATATAGTCAACCCAAACCGCATCGGCTCCAACACTAGCGGCTATATCCTTCACATATCGCCAATAGAATGTATGCTGACCAGCAGAAACCGCATAAGCAAAGCGTTCCCAATTGTGGTTACCATCCCACCATTGCTTCGAGGTATTATCAATTTTAAATTCGAGATAATCCCACTGCGAACCAGAAGAACTCCCGTCTTCGCAATCGACTTTGCGGAAAAACGAAATACTGTCGGGCGAAGCTACATTCCATGCAATTGACAACACCGATGTTTGACTATCGCTGATTGCGCCCGATTTCGAACAATATGTTCCCTCGTAAGGAGTTTCGGTGGTTACAATCCAAGGCAAATTTCCCGAATTTGACCATGCATATTGAGTAAAATCGCCTGTTTCGTAATCCTCATCAGCAATACCAACTTTCAGATTAAATGTATTTTGCACTTGATAATATCCAGTTCCAAGTGCATAAGAAATATCGACCGAAGTACCCATTGGGGTTGCTGCATCAACCGTAAAAGTAAATACAGGGTTGGCCGAACCAGCCGCAGCCAAGTTGCCCAACGAAGCATTTCCGGAGGTTATATTCACAAATGAACTTCCTGAAGTTACGATTCCGCTTACCGAATTATAAACAGCATGACCATTGTTGAGCGATTCAATGGTAATATTTACGGTTTCGCCTGGGTCGAGTCGGCCGTTGTTGTTTCCACTTGCATCGTCGATAACAAGATTCCCTATCGCCAATAAAGGAGCATTTACAACAATACTAAACGACGAGGCCCAACTTTGAGCTCCATCAACAGCATTGAGATTAAATAAAACACTGGTCTGATCGTCGATGCTGTCGTTGAAAGCGACAGCATAAGCTCCATTTATATTTTTAATATTGCCAGCCACAATAGCACCATAATTTTCGGTATTGTCGGTAATGTCAACATTGTAATTCGAGGAGGTAATATCTGCAAAAACATTGCTAGCAACGGCAACCCCCATATTGTTGAGCGAAAGATTGAGCAATACTATTTCGTTGTAATCGGCCAACGAGTTGCCATTGCCTGCAGCATCGTCAATAATATGCGAACTGTAAACAACATAAGGACCAGTTGCCGCAATTATTGCTACCTCGCCAACGTAAGGAATATAATTGTATTTGGTAGCAGTAACAATTAAGGTATCGATACCAGTTAGAACTGAAAACGAAATATTGACGGTACCACCAGCAACAACACCAGTACCAAGAATATCATCGTTGAGCGAAACTGTTACAAAAGCTCCATCGGTGTTGCAGTTTACAACAAGCGAAGATGCTCCAATTGGAACAGTAGCAGCATGCGTTACAATCATACTTTTGGCAGTATCGGTACGAATCATCAGCGATGGATCGCCAAAAATAGTCCAAGTATCGGTCATTTCGTCTCCACCACTACCGTAAGACTCATTCATTTTCATACAACCACTCATCACAATGCCCCCAAAAGTATGTTTAATGTTTCCAGAAGCATTTTCGGTAAGAACATTCACCATTTCATCTTGTCCTTCCATGGGTGGATTCCAAGACTGATTGATGGTACTCATTATTGTAGCAACAGCACCTTTGGGCGTTGTTCCGGTGCGTGCACGCAACCACGCTTCGGCAAAGCAAGTTTGCCCTTGAAAATTACCATTCACACAAGCAACTGCAAAAATAAATGGCCATTGAGTAGTATTGGTAAGATTATTCACGTCGGTCTTATCAAACCCAGTTGTAACAAAACCAAAATCGCTTCCGTGCCCAGTATATAGAATCAATCCTGTACCACCATTTACGGCTGTAGCAACATTTGCATCGGTTGGATCGCCCGCAGCATCGAGGCCCCCTTGCGAACCATCGAAAAGCTCGTATTTGGTTGTGTATTCGTAATTGCCACACTGGGTCTGCAAATTGCGAATATGCTGGTAATCGTATTCGTTGTCGTCGCCAGGACCTTGGTCGCTACCAATACCCAAAACTCTATTTGCCCAATTGTTGCTGGTGTTTGGATTCTGCTCGTACGAAATGGTTCGGAGCACCTGAACATCAACATCGGCAGTACTTTCGGCCGAAAAACGCCCTACATAAAATTCGGGATAATGATCTGAACCGCTGATGTATGCATACGCATTATCGGAAGGACCACCCACACCACTAGTTACAGGTGGAATATGCTGACCATCGCCAACAAGAAGCAAAAATGTAAGACCGTTTGTGTTGTAATAGTTGGTTACATAAGTTTTAATTGCAGTAGCTGTAGTTCCAATTGTTGCAACATCAACAATCGTTGTTGGAAAACCTATGCGATTTTTCCATTGAACATAAGGCGCCATCGAGCTCATATATGATCCATAACTTATAACAAGAATTCTTCCTCGTTCAGGAGCTGCAGAATACCTCATTTGATTGTAATTAATAAAATGACGGCTGTATAGTTGATCGAAATCTTCGTCAACTTTCAATAAAGATTTGGTTCGAACAAGTGGATTTACACCAGCGTTATTAGAAGATTTATAAATACTGATTCTGATGCTTTTAACAGCCCTTAGGCTACGATTAGCATGATTGTACTGAAGTGGAAAAACATTCACAGTTACACCACGATAGTCGCGCAAAATGTGTGGTATTGACAATGTTGCTTGCTGAGTTGGGAAAGTCCCATTTTCGATATAAGTCTTTCCCCATTCAAAAGGAAGCGAAGAAGGGTCGATATCGCGCGTAAAATTCCCATTTGAAGGGACCACTTCAATATTATCGAAATTGACATAGGTTGTTGAAAGAACTTTCACACCCATTTCGGCATGATCGGGAATAATAATCGAACGGCTTATTTTGAGCAGCGCCGGCTCTCCTTTTGCCAAAATTGGAGATGTTCCTGGCATGTTAACTGCTTTTTTCACACCTTGTGGTGTACTAACATCCGAAAGGTAAAACCCTTGAAAATTGAATTCAATAATGGTTTCATCGGGGGTGGAAGAAATAACAGAATACAATGGTTTTGAGCTTTCATTACCCAACGATTGATATTGTTGCGCACATAGACCTGCACTAGTTGCAACAAAAAAGAAAACCAAAAGAAAGTGTTTCATTGGATAGATTTTAGTTGATTATAACAAGAGAACTGCAAAAATAATTGCTGTTTGCAATAAGTTCAACCGTATAAACACCCGCTTCCCAGTTATTTATACCAACGGGTAACGAAATTATTCCATCGGCAACTCGATATATCTGACGATAAACAACCTTACCGTCGGCAGCAACAATATTCAAAGTCGCTTCGCCTTCCGAAACTGGAGCCAAAATTGTAAATTCGGAACCTGTTGCAGGATTGGGATAGAGTGTCATGGAATTTTGCGTTAAATAATCATCAACAGAAGTAACAACCAGCATTGGTGGAAAAACAATATAATCGACCCACGCTGCATCGGTGCCAGTTGAAAGTGAATAATCTTTGTGATAGACCCATGAAAGAGTATGCACTCCTGCTGTTAAATAGAATGCTTCCTTAGACCAAGCAATTTCACCTCCCCATTGCCCAAGGCTAGTTCCGTCAATTTTAAAATCGAGATAATCCCACAAAGTAGATCCAGAGGGGACCTCGCACGATACTTTCTTATAGAACGACAGAGTGTCGTCGCTGAGCACATTGATTGAAATAGATAAAATTGATTCCTGATCATCGGAAATATCGCCCGACATAGCAGCAAATGCACCTTCGTATGGATTGCCCGAAGTGATAATCCACGGAGCCGCGCCAGTGCTTGCCCAAGCAAATTGAGCCAATGTGCCCGATTCCCAATCTTCATCAACTTGCCCAATCGATTTGGTAAATGTTTTTGAACTCGAATACATCCAAGCCTGCAAATCTAAGGTAAAATCGGCTGCAGTGCCAACAGGTGTAAGAGGATCTATCTCTATACTATAAGTGCCAATTTCAGCAATATTCACAAACAAACTATCGTGTTGCCAAGAAGAGCTATTGATAGTAATGTAAGGACTCATCGACGACAGAATTGCGCCAGCATCGCGGATTTCGGCATGACCAGAATTCACAACCGAAATACCCAAATTGACTGTTTCGCCTGGATCGAGTTTTCCATTTCCATTTCCCCCAACAACATCGTCGATAGTGAGTGTTTGGATAGTAAGCACTGGTGCATTTATTTGCAATGCAATGCTCGAAGTCCAACTATTTCCACTGCTATCGCGAACCATAAGATTCAGCGAAGCAACATATTGATCGGGAACAAGAGAATCAATTTTCACGGTAAAAGCGTTGTTAATTGTAACAGTATCACCAGATTGAATAAGCCCCCAAATCCCAGTGCTGTCAATAACCTCAATATATGGGTCGGTTGAAGATAGTATTGCATAAACTGTTGTATCGTTTTGCAATCCATAATTTTTCAAATTCACATTCAATCCAATTGTTTCTGTAATGTCGGCTTGCTGATTGCTATTGCCAGCAACATCGTTGATCGATTTCAAATTATAAAGCACATACGGACCACTTGGCGACAGCACATTAAAAGTCGAAATAAAAGGTTTGCGGTTTTGCTTTGTACCAACAATATCGGCCAACCCAGGAGTTGAAAATGGGATTATATCAATTGTGAGATTGCCCGACGCATCGGCAATACCAGCGCCATGCCACAACCCATTTTGGCTTATCCCAACATAAGTATAGGGTTCGGTTGTAACACTGATGGTGTTTTGTCCGAGCGGAATCAAAGCAGGGTGGTTAACAGTAAGTTGAGTTGGAACACCCATGTAAACCATCAAAGAGGGATCTCCCATCAAATGATAAATTTCGCTGTAATAATCAAACGATGAAGAACCTTCCAATACAGCAAGATTTCCCGCCAACACCATTTGTCCTTGCGATACAAACCAATCGCTAAAAGGCTCACCCGATATATGCCAAACACAATCGTAGCTACCCAAATGATTTGCATCATAAGTTGGATTAACAGTAACTGAGGAACGAAACCCAACGCCCCAATAATAATCTTCGTTCCAGTAGGTGCTATTTGAGCCCCCAATATAGCCCAAAGCACCTTTCAAATCGGCGCGCAGCAATGCTTCGCCAAAACACTCACTTTGTTGAAAACTATTTGTCAAACAAGCATTTCCGACCATAAGTGGATACTTATGAGCATTGTTCATTGCAGGAATATCAGTTTTATCAAAACTTGGGTCGCCCCAGCCATCGTCGTAACCGTGAGCAGTATAGTTAGCATACGAAACTCCTCGACCAATTTCTTGTCGAATAATAAGGTCATCGCTTGCACTAGCAGGATATAAATGAGTGTATGAAAACAATCCCTGAGCGTTGTTGAAATAATAGGTAGTTCCATAATTAATCTGTCCATTGCCATGAAGAGGCCCATAAGTAGCATCGGCTCCAGCAATCATAACAACTGTATCGAGCCATGTTTCGGTCGGAAATAAATACTGTTCGTATTCGAGAGTTTTATCAATTTGTGGTTGCAGCTGATTGACATTGGTGGCACTAAACCGTCCGAAATACGCATCGGCAATCATATCGCCAGTGTATTCGGCATAATACATATCAGTAACATGTGTTGCTGTTGTGCCATTGAACGCAGGAACTTGGGCTATATCACCTACAATTAAAATAAATGAAGGAGCCGGATTAGACGAAGAAGCCACATTGTACAAACCTTGCAAATAGCTTTTTATACTTGTAGTTGTGTTTCCCACGGATGGATTTGAGGTGTATGCCTCAACTACAATAAACCCCTTTTTGGTTTTCCATTCAACAAATGGCTGCAAAGCATCATGAAACATAGTATCGGCAACAATTACAAATTTCACAGGATACTGAGTTAATACATCGCGATTCTGATTAAAGGAGCCACTATTTAATACTTTATTCTCGACAGAACTGAATAAAAAGCCACCGTAATTTCGCTGCAACTGTTCGGTACGAACATAATCGGCTCCTGGAAACGTGATTTGCAGACGCAAAATAGTGTAATGACGTAAAATACCTGTTGCTGGATTGTAATCGAAAGGCGAAATCAGAAGCTTAGCAATTCTAATATTGCGCATATTGCCTTCAATTTCAACATTTGCCCTTTGAGAACTGATAAATGTATTTTGCTGATATACAGATTCATTGTAATAAAAAGGAACATCTCCAACATTACTTTTAGAAACACTGGGTTGAAAGGGCATTAATTTGTAAGAATTTCCAGCCAAATCGGATAGATTGTAGTCGGTAAACTCACTTTGCGAAATATCGATACTAACTTGTGCGTTTTCGGGAATCTGAATAATTTTGCTCAACATTGGCAAAGAAGGATTGCCAGCAACTCCCTGAAAAACAGAGCCATCAAGTTGAAGCATATTAAAAAAGCCCCTCTGTGTTTTAACTGTATTCAACTGAAAATCAGGAACACTCACCAATATTTCAAGTTGAGAAGCAGAGCTATTTATAAGAGAAACCGATGCATTGTTTTGGGTGATTTGGTGCAAATTTTGAGACAACAAATATATTGGCAGCAACAAAACTGCAATAAAAAAAGCAAAATTCTTCATAGTCGGGTTGGTTATGATTGAAAGACAACAGTTGTAAAATTTGGTTGCAATGTAGAAAAATAATCCCAATTGTTGAAAAGTTTTCTTGTTGCATTGAAGCCAATTTTGTACTTTTGTACTTGTATGGGTATAATCAAACAATTTTGCATGAAGATAGCGGTTTTTACTACGTTGTTTCTTTCATTCATGATAGCTAAAGCTAATGTTGTTGATCAAATGACATTAGATGGTTTTTATTTTGGTAAAAACCTTGTGGTTATCAATCCATTAATTGGCGATCATTTTGCCGTTGAAAGTGTTGAAGTGAATGGAAACAAAACCAACGACGAAATTCAATCGAGCGTATTCGAAATCGATTTTTCGGCATTGGGTATTGAGCAAGGTCAAAAAGTACGTGTTTCAATTAAATACATAGTCGGCGAGCATAAGCCACTGGTATTCAACCCGGAAGCACTGGAACCAAGCAGCAACTTTGCTTTTGTTACTGCTATTATTGATCGAAAATCTGAAAAACTCGAATGGACAATTACAGGTTCGCCAGGCAACGAGGTTTTCGAGGTCGAACAATTTCGCTGGGAGAAATGGGTGCGAATTGGTTCTACTAATCCAAAAGATAGTCTGTTTTTAAATACTTACAGTACCAATGTAACTCCTCATTTTGGCAAAAATCTTTTCCGCATAAAGCTTGTCGATACAAAAGGAAATATTGTCTATTCACCTTCGGTGCGCCTCAATTCAAAAGCAACTGAAATTTTCATGGAGAAAACAACAGTTGATAACGAAATTGTTTTTTCCGCAAGTACCATGTATCAGGTTTATGACGAAAAAGGTATTAAATGGTTTTCGGGCACTGAAACCAGTATAGATATTTCAACATTAGCGCCAGGCAGATATTGGGTGAATTACGACAACAAAACCGAAGAAGTGAAAAAAAAATAGTAGTTTGTCTTCTTTCAGCTTTGCCCAATCAATTCAATTTTACTTCAGCCACAATCTCCGACTCTGTTTTACTAAAACAGATTGCATTGCGCATGAACAATCCTGCCCTTATCGATCAAGGCTATACCAATCTTTGTGGAATGGCAGTGTGTGCAATGACGCTCGCTCGCTACAATCCGGAAGGCTATAAAGAGCTAATAATCAATCTAATCGACTCGGGTTCGGCACAATTGAATAACTACCGCCTAAAAATGAAGAACCGTATAATCGATACTGCCGTTAATTTTTTTGCGGAGGCCGTTATTCCATACTCCGATTGGATTTTACTGGCTAGCATGCGAAACAAAAGCAACTTTTTCCTCCCTTACGGCGGACGCATGAGCAAACTTTACGAGCGAATGTCGGGCAGCAATTTCCCAGCCGACGTGAGAAGAACATTAAGGAAAATGGGCTTTGAGAAAGATTTCGACAACATGAATGGGTTTTGGCCTATTCGAAAAGATGTTCCTTCAAGCATTGCAAGACTCGACAGTGCATTCAAAAACAACAAAACCCCCATCATTCTCATCAACACAAAAATGTATGGGAAGGGTACATTTTCGATTACATCAAATCATTTTGCCATTTACAATGGAGGACTTTCAATCGATGAAAAAAATCAAAAACTCACATTCAGTATTTGGACATTTGGATATGTAAAAACCATTTCGTGCAGCTTCGATGCTTTCAGGCAAAACTACTTTGGATGTATTGTTGTGAAAGATCCTTCTGCAAAATAATTGCTTAACATTATTTAGTTTAAATATTCATGTAAAAATTGATAACAAAGTAACTTTTATTTATTTTTTATACAATTTGTAAGTTTGCAGAATGTAACAACGCACATTTATGAAAACATTTTCTACCCGATTGTTGCTGATTATCAGCTTGTTGTTTTTTATATCTCATGCGGGAATGTCGCAAACCAAACTGCGCGGAACTCTTCAAGACAGCAGCGCGAGCACTCCTTTGGCATTTGCCAATATTGCATTATTGCTTCAAGCCGATTCATCGTTTGTTACTGGAACGACCACCGACGACAAGGGCGTTTTTGAATTGATGGTTCCCGATTCGGGCAATTATTTTATTCGCATTTCGTATTTGGGCTATGGAACACAGTTGCAACCAGTTCACATCGATCCCGACAAAAAGGAAATGAATCTGGGCATTCTTGCCATTCCTAAAGCCAGTCAAGATTTGGGCGAAGTAACTATTGTTGGTCAAAAGCCCATGTATTCGTTCGACGGGGAGAAAAAAATCTACAATGTGAGCGAAGACCCAAGCGTGCAGGGGGGAGTTGCCAACGAGGCACTCCAGAATGCACCAGGTGTATATGTCGATATGGAAGGCAACATCACATTGCGTGGCGTTTCGGGTGTCGAAATCTGGCTCAACGACAAACCCTCACGAATTAAAGCTGAAGGATTGAAATCGTTTTTGCAGCAGCTACCAGCCAATGCCATAGAGCGCATCGAGGTTATCACCAATCCATCGGCACGCTATGGAGCAGAAGGCACGGGAGGAATTATCAACATTATTACTCGAGAAAAAATAAAGCGCAATTTGTTGTTTAGTTTTGGCTTCAATGGCAGCACACAGGTTACCTATTCGCCATGGGCTTCGTTTGTGATTGGAAACGACAAAATCAGCTTTAATACATATATCAGCTTTTCGGAATACAGCAACTCAAGTGAGTCCAATTCATCTGGTCTTTTACTCAACGAGGGCGACACAGTATATAGCTTTGTAAGCGACTATGACAGTGAGTATTCTTATGGTTGGACTTATGGTCACTTGAATCTGACTTGGGAAATCAATAAAAACACGACTTTCGATGCTTGGGGAGGAGGTTCCATTAGCAACAATAACCAAAATTACACTGGTTCAAGCACCCGCACAATGTCAACAGGAGAGGTCTTTCAATACAATCGTACAAGTTCAACCGATGGCGATGGAAGCAACTTATATGGCGGAGTAAGTCTCGAACATCGCTTTAAGAAAGAAGGCCACAAATTCACATTCGATGGTTATTTGGGCGATTACACAAGAAACTCTTTTCAAACAAACGAAAAACTTTTTTCGGTACAACCATGGGACAACTTGAGCTATACTGAAAATTCGCATTCGAAAGGCAATTGGATGTCGGGCAACTTCAACTACGAGAATCCGCTAGCAAAAAACAGGACTTTGGAAGCAGGATGTGAAATTGAATTTTCACCGTCGATCGATAATTCGCCCATCGACACCTTCAATTTCGATACTCAAGAATTTTTGTATGTTGCCGAATTTTCCAACAATCTCGACCAAAAAACCATTTCGGGAGCGCTTTATACTACCTACAGCGACACATTAGGATTTCTCAATTATAAAGCTGGCTTGCGCTACGAATTTGCAAGCCTCGATATGGTTTCGGTTGCACTCACCGAAAAATTACATCGCACATATAGTACATTTTTTCCGACGCTGCATTTAAGTACAACAGCCAAAAACAACGATAACTATTCACTCAGTTATTCGCGTCGGGTGCAATATCCTCAATGGGGTCTCGATCCTTTCATCAATCGAGTTGACGGAGAATCGATATATGGAGGCAATCCGTATCTCGACCCTGCGTTCACCGATGCATTCGAGGCTGGCTATGCCCATTTTTTTAAATCGGGAAGTTCAATTAGCGCCACAATATATCACCGAAGAACAAATCTCGATATCACACAGAAATCGGAAGGTGTTTTCGATACATTACTCAACCGATACACCATCTACACAACCTTTATTAATGCAGGAAAAAAGATTTTCACTGGTGCCGATCTCACATTCACATGGCGGCCAAAACCGGCATATCGAATTATGTTCAATGCCAATTTGTACAACCAGGACTTCAATGCAGATTTGGGCTCCTATACGGTTGACAAACACGATTTGACCTACGATGGCAAATTGATTTTCATGTGGAACTACAAAATCATAAGACTTAATATTATGGGTATTTATCGCGCCTCTGCGGCAAGTTTGCAAGGCAGCAACGAACCTACTTATTTTATTAATGCAACTGCCAGTGCCGATTTGTTTAAAAAGATGGTTTCGCTGCGCCTTGGCATGAACGATATCTTCAACTGGATGAAACACAGCTCAGAAACAAACACCCCAAGCTATATATCGAGCAGCTCATCGAAGCAAAAAAGTCAGTTTTTAACTTTTGGAATCACTGTTCGCTTAGGAAAAGTGGAACTTGAGCAATCGCAAATGCCTCCACAGAATAGCGTACCGCAATAATTTCAAAAACTGATTAAATAATCGCACCTGCGAAGAGTCTTCTTCCGAAGACATTACATCGAATAAGGCTTTATACTTCTCTGAATCAAAATGTCGATAAGTGCATCCAATTTAACTTTGATATCTTCGGCTGGAGTGCTGGTAGTGTTGTAGTTCACAATAAAACCAACCATGGCGTATCCAGGTTTTTCGCCCGAGACCAAATACTTCCCAAAAAATCCTCCAACGCCTTTAAGTTCTCCAGGCTGTGGGGCAGCAAGCACCCACACTTGAAACTTATTTCCTACAGATAGATTATTATTGAAATTACGGTTACTGAGAGGAACAGACGTGGCGTAAATATAAACCAAGAAATCGCGGTATTTGCCATTATAGCCATTTGCATCGCGAACCATTCCAATCGATTCGAGTGCAGGAAGCGTATCGAGCATTGCATTAGTCTTTTTGGGGTAGTGCTTATTTACAATATAACTGCGAACAAGCCAAAGCAATGCCCCCAAAAAAGCAATGGAATCAAAGAATTAAACATACAGTAAAATTTAAAGCAAAAATAAAAAATTATTCCATATCAGAATAAAAAAGAGGCTGTCTCAATAAGAAACAGCCTCTTTGAAAAAAATCAAATTACTTTTTGATGATTCTACTTGTGCAAGTAGTTCCATCAATCACAAGGCGCATCATGTAGATACCATTGTTTAAATTGTCAATCGAAATCATATTGGAGCCATTAGAAAGACCTGATTTCGCCATTACAACATCGCCAAGAACATTCAATATTTCAATCCTAGCCGACGATGAAGCATCGATAGTAAGGTAGAAAACACCATTTGTTGGGTTTGGATAAACACTCCAGGAAGCGTTTGAAGATTCTTCGACTCCAACACCAAAATAGGTTGTGAAATTGTATTCATCCCATGCTGAAGTGGTGTCGCTTTCAGTTGCGCAGCGAACTCTCCAAAAATAGTCGGTGCGAGAAAGCAAATTAGTGGGTGGATCGTAGGAATTAGACGTAACATTTAAACTAACTTTCATGGGACTTGAAAATGAAGCAATTGTATCATATTCTAAACTATAGAACTTAGCACCTCTAATTGCATCCCAACTAAAATTAGTTGTAACAAGAACATTAGTATCGGCATCGGCAGGAGTAAGCATATTTACTTTAGATACGGTAGTGATTGTACGAACTGAACTCCATAGACAAGTATCAACGTTGTTATAAAGTCTAACTTTCCAATATTGGGCTCCAAAAGGAATAGTATCCATCGCTCCACGAGCAATAGTATCGCCACCAATAATATGAAAAGCAGTACTGTCCCAGTCGAAATAATAAGGACTCGAGAAACCAGCATCGTCATCGAAAGCAAATTGGTAACCAGTAGCACCAAAAATACTTTTAATTTTGATTGAATCGACAGGATGCACATTGGTCAATCCATTTGAAGGGCTAACGATTGCAATAGTGTCGCGGGTATAAAAATTTCTTATTTCGCTCCAATCGGAAGTATCTGAATTGTTGATTCCACGAACACGCCAAAAATATTGGTCTCCAAAATAATTATCTTGAGTGCGCATTACGACAGTACCGATAAAAAACTCAGATTTCAGGAATGGGCTATCAAAAGTATTAACAGAATCGAACTGAGCCTGATATCCAATAACACCAGACATTGAAAGCCATTTCATTGCAGGCGACACAGGAACAACAACAGAACTGTCGTACGGGGTTGACAATGTCGGTTTTGAAACCACGGTAAATGTGCGAACGCTTGACCAAGCAGAGGTGTCGCTTGCAGCATCAATTGCTCTAACACGCCATGAATACTCTGTGTTAAAAAACAACAAAGAAGACTGCCAAGCTGAATACACAGCTACAGAAGATTGTGGATTGGAAAAAGAAGGAGCTGTATCGAGATGAACTTGATATTTAACAGCACTGGCAACTGGATTCCAGTCGAGCAAAACATTTACAATCTGATTTATGGCTCCGTTTGCTGGCGCAGTTAAAGATGGAGCATAAATTTTTTCCTGAGCCGATAAAGAAATCGTTGTCAGAATAAAAAAGACAGATAACCATTTTTTCATGAGATATTGATTTTCTGAGTTAACAAAAAGTGAAAATGAGGGAATTACCCCCCTTCAAAATTTAATTTTTTAACAGTTTACCGGTGAATGACAAATCAAAACTACTAACTTCAACAAAATAATTTCCTGTTGCAAGTTGAGAAACATTGACTTCAATATTGTTATCGCCCTTAACCACCGATACAGGAATAATCATTACAAGTTTTCCGTCTAACGAATAAACATTAAGACTTGCATTTCCAGATACATCAGATTTAAAAGACACATTTGTTGTTTCTGAAGCAGGATTTGGATACAAATTTAGTGTGTTTAGTTCTGAAGAAGAAGTGATATCTTCTAAACCAACATAACTTGCCGATTTTAATGCTCCACGGCCATGAGTTCCTGCGTAAATAACACCGTAGTTGGTATTGTAAGGATAATTCAATGTTTGTTGGCGAAGCATATACACAGGCACTCTACCTAAATTGCTGTTATCCTCAATCCATGAAGGACTAGCAGCAGAAATATTTGAGGTTGAAAAAACACCAAGCTCTGTACCTAAGATAACAGTGTTTACATTGTGCAATTCAATAACACTCGCATACACAGGCATTTTGGGAAGATTTCCAGTTTTATTGGAAAAAGTAGGTACTGAATCGAGAGCATTTGTTGACAAATAAACATACTGTGTTTGGTCGTATTTACCGAGTGTGTAAATAACATTGCTTGCATCGTTTGGGTCAACTGCAATCGAAGTTATTGCACGTCCCGAAACATTAGCAATATTTTTAGTCTCAACAATATTATAAGGACTGGTTACATCGCCAGAAATTGAATCTTTTATAGACAACAAGTTCGAAATGCGATAAAGAATTCCACCGGATGTTCCAACAAACAAATAATTTCCATCTCCAGAAACCGCCATACATTGAGCTGTTCCACTAATTGTTGATATTTTATACCAATCGGGAGCTCCACTGAAATCATGTAAGCCTCGTGTCATCCAAACAGCTCCAGTGGCACCAAGATAAAAACGAGCTTGAACAATATCCTGAACAAGCAAACTATCTCCAGCACCTACAGCCACAGGCAAATTGTATTGGAATGGGAAAGAATTGTTGTTGCTTTTAACAGTAAC
>DYON01000006.1:0-4559 GCA_020720525.1 Acetofilamentum sp. | reverse complement strand
CTTGGTTGGGATCGGGATAACCCGGAATTACAAGTGTGCCATTGTCTTGGCAACCACCAACAACTTGGTCGAAAAGGTTACAACTAAGGCTATAGAATTGAATGGTAGAATAGTTGCGATTCATGGTCGAAAACAGAGTTCCTCCATCGGTACTTTTACTAATACCACCATCTGATGCATGGAAAAAAGTAGCTGGATCATTGGGATGGAATACTATATCGTGCTGATCGGCATGAAGGTAATAAGGGCTTGAAGAAGAAAGATACCAAAGCGATTTTTGAATCCAAGTACTGCCTTCTGACCATTCCCACAAATCTACACCACCAACTAAGATATGATTTTTATCGTTGGGGAAAACTTTGATTATATTATCCCAATAGCCTTGATTATTAGACCCAAAAACTAAAAAATTATTACTACCACCAGGTCCAATAACAGTCCAATTAGCTCCAGCATCTATAGAACGATAAACACCTTTTAGTGAACCAGTACTTGTTGCCACACTAGCATAAATATAATTAGGATCCGAAGGAGCAACTGCAATTTCAATACGACCAACAGCAGAAGGAGATGTGCCTGTAACAGAGCGATCTGAATAAGAACCAGTGGTTCCGTTGGCCGAGTAAAAAACTTTATCGCCTACTACACAATATACTGAACCATTCGATGCAACTTCAACGTCGTGAGCAGTATAATTGTATGGACTCGTACTGGGATACAAAACTGGATTTGACCATGTTGTACCACCATCTTCGGTCATATAAAAACCAGCATCGGTACAAGCATATACTCGTGCCGAAAATGGATCGGAAGCCATTTCGTAAATATAAGCCCATCTGTCGTTATTGTCAACTGGTAATGTAGCTGCCAATTGAGAAAAAACAGTTCCAGTATTGTCGGTTGATTTATAGATACCACCTCCCATAAAGCTGCTACTTCCAGCACTTTGTCCAGTTCCATTTCCAAAACCTTCGCCTGTACCAAAATAAATGATACCATTTATATCCTGCGTAATGCTAGAAATAGCATAGTTTTCGGCAAGAGGAAAAATTAATTCCCAAGAAGTACCACCTGTAGTGGTTTTCCAAAGACCACCTGCTACGCCACCAGCGTACAAAGTGTTTGGATTGTTTTTATCAATTAAAATGGCACGTGTACGGCCTCCCATGTTATTGGGTCCAATTTCGTTCCAAGTAAGCGATTTGCCTTTGGGGAGCATGTCTGCAACTTTGTGAGCACTCACAACGTCTGAAACATCGGGATTGCCTCTAACAAGATTGTAAAACTCCATGGCTCCTGCAATGCCTTTCTCTGAATTTGCTTCAGAATTGCGAGGCGCGTAATGCCGCTGTTCAACAACTTTCTGTGCATACACATTGCCACACAATGCTATCAGCAAGGCGAGTGCACTCAAAACAGTACTGATTCTTTTCATAATTATGGTCGGTTAATTAAATTCAACAAATTGTGTTAAAATAACGGCGCAAGATACGACTAATTTTCAATCTACAGGGGATTTTTTTTACAATCTCCAAAATTTTTAAAGCTGTATTTAAAAATCAGCAACCGAAAATACAATCAATTTCGACAAAGCAATAGATTGTTCAAGTTAGCGGCACAACTAAATAAGTTAACGGAACAACATTTTGAAAATTTATAAAAAAATTCAATCTACTTTTCAAAAATGCTGACATGATTATTTTTTAATGCCCGCTACTACCTGTCGATTTGAGCTCTTCACCATTGTCTTTAACAATTCGCTTGCTCCACGATTCGCCATAGCCTGGTTGCTTCACATCTGGATTCTGCGCTCCTGGAACAAAAGTTTTTATATTTCCATCCATGTACTTCATAAATAAATACTGGTAAAACTTTTTCCAGAAATAAACCAATTCATTCGCATTTTTTATTGAAAAGTCGGTAACCAACTCAACTGCTTGAATTTTATCGGCGGCATAAAGAAGCTGTGCTTGCTTGTCGATATCGGCTACCCTGCTAAAATACAAACTCTCAAGCGAATCTTGCTTTACTGCAATCTCGGGGTGAATTGCGTTGTAGCGAGTGTATGCAAAATTCGAAACTTGGCTGAACACCCAAAAAGCAGCATCGTCGCTCCATGTCATCATTTTCCCATTTCCACGCGCATAGGTTTCGGGCACTCTGCGGCTACTTGTATAAATAGGTGTGTAAACAGTGCTGGATGCATCATCGACCGAAAACCAAAAAATTCCACCAATTTCGTCGGGAACATTCGATCGGCTTTGTGTAACAAAACTAAAACCTGTTTGCTGAGTTGCTGTTGCACGCTCGTTTACATAAGTAGAGCCATCAACATCGAAGGTGAGTGGTCGCCAACGATATGGACATCCAAAAGGACCAGCACCAATGTCGGTTGACATGTCAAACTCGGTGCCTTCGAGATGATTGCGCATAAAATGCATCATTTCTTTGGCAGAAATTTTATGGTCGGGCAAAATATAAAGTGGCATGCGTTCTTTTAAATCATGCCCACTTGCATAGTTCTTGTATTTTTCCATATTTTTATTTACTTCGCGAAACATGCTCCAAACGCGAATTTCGCAAAAGCGAGCACCATCAAAAGTAATTGGAGCGTAGGTGTCGGAAAAACTAAAATCTTTGTCGGCACCATTGAACCATTTTTTAGATTTTGCAAATTCAATCACATCGGCAGAATAAATACAACCTACATTGGGGTCGTTCCATTTCTTTAAATCCTTATTGGTAATGGATGTTTTTCCATTGGCTATTGGGAATGTTTGGATACGAGCCTGATTGGCATGACCCGAAACATAACCATCGGGAATACGAATTGCAACCCACACAGCCCCTTTTCCACCTTCGCCTTTGCCAATAATTTCCATAATCCAAGCTTCGTTTTTATCGGCAATCGAAAACGATTCACCGCTGCTTGCATAGCCATATTCTTCCATCAATTGACCAATAACTTGAATGGCTTCGCGAGCTGTTTTCGAACGTTGCAATGCAACATAGATTAAACTGCCATAATCCATAATTGCACCCGATTGTGTTTCGAGCTCGGAACGACCACCGTAGGTGGTTTCGCCAATAGCAACCTGATACTCATTCATATTGCCAACTACATTGTAGGTTTGATTGGCTTGTTTTATTTTTCCTAAAAACTTTCCTGTGTCCCACTCATAAATATCCATCATGGTTCCGGCAGGATAAACACCTGGCGACCAATGATACAATTCGCCATAAAGCACGTGGCTATCGGCAGAATAAGAAATCATTACAGAGCCATCGGTCGAAGCTCCTTTGGTGATAATGTAGTTGGTACAAGCCGATGCCTGATGCGAAATGTGCAGAAACGGCATTAGCAAAAGAAATGCAAGGGTAAAACGTGTCATAGTTGTTAATTTTTCGAAGCAAACTTACATAAAAATACTGATTTTCAAAAAACCCTGATAAAATAAGGTATATCTATAGAAGGAATATACATATTTTGACTTTACGTACATGCACATATCGCAACAAATGAAAAGAGTACCTTTGATTGCAAATAGCCAATACAATGCATCCCGACTACAAAGAAAAAATAAGTACCGAATTGAAAGACAATGGTTTTGTAGCTGTTGGGTTCAGCAATGCCGAACTCGTCGATCAAGATTTTGTTGCAAAATACAATTCGTGGCTGACGGCGGGAATGCATGCCGAAATGAGCTGGCTCGAACGAAACAGCGAAAAGCGATTCGACCCTACCTTACTCCATCCAGGCACAAAAACCATCATCACAGCTTTGTATCCATGGACTGAAGTCGAATTCGATAGTGGCGAGTTGAAAATTGCGGCTTATGCTCATGGATTCGATTATCACCAATTTCTGCGCGAAAAAGCCAAACCTGCACTCGACTTTTTATCGCGAGTAAACCCAAATCATAAGCCTAGATTTTTTACCGATAGTGCTCCAATTCCCGACAGATATTGGGCTCAAAAAGCCGGTCTTGGCTTTATTGGGAAAAATGGAAATCTGATTCACCCCGAATTGGGTAGTCGCTTTTTTATTGCCCATATTTTCACCGCCATTTCGCCCGAAAAAGAAGCAAAACCGTTGATTCAGGCATGTGGTAGCTGCACCAAGTGCATCGATGCCTGCCCCACCGAAGCTATTATAGAAAATGGTATGATCGATTCGAATCGCTGCATTTCGTATTGGAATATTGAAGCAAAAACGGAAATTCCTACTGAAATTGCAGATAAAAATCCAGGTTGGATATTTGGATGCGACATTTGCCAAATGGTATGTCCGTACAACAAAATATCGCTGACCAAATATAACAACGACGAAATGAAAGGCAGGTGGAAAGCCCCAGAAAATACTGCCAAATGGCGCTCGATGAGCGAAAATGCATTCGAATTGCAATTTGGCTTCACGCCGCTTGCCCGTGCAGGTCTGCACAAAATTGTTGATACTTTGAATGGTTTGAAAAATACGGATTGATTACTATATCCATGTCATAGCTTTGCGCCAATACTGGATTGCCTTTTTGCGATGGGAAATTCAATTCTGCAACAGC
>DYON01000206.1 GCA_020720525.1 Acetofilamentum sp. | reverse complement strand
AGGCATTTTTTCAACTGTTAACTGGTCAAATTTAGTGCTTTTTCTGAAAACCAATCACTATTGTCCAAAATAATTTTCTTCCTTTTCATAGGCAATTCCATTTGTCCACGAATTTCCACCAATAACACGAATTTAAAACATCCAGCAGGTCTTATTTGCACGAATTGAATGGCCGTTCAGCTTCGCCAAACGACCATTCGGTTTAAAAAACAGAAGCAATATCATACTAAGATGCAGCTTCCAATTTGTGCAAATCGATAGACCATGTACAGCAATAAATAGGAACATTCGTGTAATTCGTGAACCAAGCCCTATCCTTTCCCGAAGATACTGACGACTGCATTATTATTATTATTATTATTGCAGATTGTTGTAAAGTTTTTTATCGAACAATAGATATTTTATTTATAAGTGCAAAAACAAATAATGCTCGATCGTGTATCATTTGAAAATATTTTTTCAATTTTGTGTCTAAAAAGATGCTAAATTAAGCTCCACTAATACTATTTTGGTCACAATTTTCGTTCTTGTTGCAATTCGTCTAATCAATTAATTGTATTTTTGTATTTCAAACGAGGTTGAAACTATGAAACGAACTCTTCTTTTACTATCGATAACAGCCCTTGTATTAAGTGGTTGCAATATGTTCAGATTAAATGGCGATCATGCTCGTCATGCACATCTCAACAAAGTGCCAGTCAATTCAACTCAAACCGTTGCCGACAAGGATATTCCAGAACCAACCCATATTTCGGACGATGCAATTGCAAGTTTTGTTGAACCACAAACCGATGTTGCTCCAGTCGAAAAAGCAGAAGTTGTTGCCGACGATAATAAGAAAACAGCAAACAACAATCGCATCGAGCGAATAATCAATAAAGTAAAGTCTCGGCAGCTTCCAACTGCTTTTAAATCGCAAGCAAAGGCACAACAAAGCGAAGACCAAAATTATATCGATCCAGTTACTTTGCTTATATGGGTTGTTGTGATTGCCCTAATTCTCATTATTCTTGGAGTTGTGATTCCAGGAATTTTAGACATTGTGTTGGCGCTTTTACTTGTACTTTTGCTTGTTATGGCCATTTTGTATCTGGCTGGAAGTATGTAGCAGATTACTCCCTCTTATTCAAAAATAATATCGACCAAATCGTCGCGAAACTGGTAGAATGTATCGCCCAGTGTGCTGCTACCGTTGGTTCCATAATTGATAATGAAAGCCATGGTGGTATTGTTTTTTGGAAACCAGAATGCATCGGCACTGTATGCCAAATCGCGGCCACGATGTCCAAGACCATATTCAAGCGGATCGGCTCGGTCGATAAAATCTTTGTAAATACCCAAGCCAAATTGCCTATAACCATCCAAATCGATGGCGGTAAAAGTTTGCATTTCGGCAAGCATGGGGTCGCTTAGCAGTGTTTTGTTTGCAAACAAGGCTTCGATAAAAATTTGCAAATCGCGTACATTCATGTATAAGCCAGTGTAACCATTACCGCTGCCAGTGTTGTAGTTGCTCAGGTTGAGAATATGACCGTTGTTGTACAAATCGAAATATCCCTGTGCCGTGTATGTTGGCAGCGCATCGTGGTAAAAATAGTATGTGTTTTCGAGATGAAGTGGGTCGATGATTTTTTCGTGCAGCAAATCGGCATGACTGCGGCCAGTTGCCGATTCGATAATCATCGAAATAAGTAAGAAATTGGTGTTTGAATAGCCCGTCGAATCGCCCGGCAAAAATGCCGCTGGTTTGTTGTAAACATATTCCAAAATATGATCTGCAGTCCAGTGCTGCTCCGGATTGTTGAGCAAATCGAGGTAAAAACCTTGATCTGTAATAACATCGTATATTCCACTTGTGTGATTCAGCAATTGACGAAGAGTAACTTGGTCGGCATTTTCAATTTTTTCAATCTTTTCGGATGGCAACCATTTGCTTATTTTGGTGTCGAGTTGCAATATTCCTTCGTCAACAAGCATTAATGTGAGTGTTCCCATAAACATTTTGGTGATGCTAGCAACTTTCGAAACTGTACAAGGAGCCATATCAATATTGTTTTCGATATCTGCTTTGCCCGACGAACCAACCCACAAGCCCGAACTGTCCTTGATTAGCAAAACAATACCTGGTAGCCCAAGAGTTGTGTATCTATCAATCAGATTCTGATAAACCTGCGCTTTGGGATGAATTGCGCTGCTGTCGGCAAATGTAAGCTGGCAGTTGCTTGAACTTCCTACTTCATCTTCTTTGCAACCAGCAAACAAAGCTACTATTAAAGCAATGGAGAGTATTATTTTGTTTTTCATTTTGATGTAGATTTTGGGATGTGGTATGTAAACGAAAGATGCAAGGTGGTGTTGGGCAAAACAGGAACATATTCCTGAACAAAAGGAAACTGAAACCAAACCTGATAATCAAGCCCAATTCGCATTGGATGATTACTTTTTTTATTGATATTGTAGCCAATACCAATAGTGAGTCCGCCCATTCCTTGTGGACGACCCAAACGACCAGCTCGCTCGTATTCTCCGTCCGAATTCAATTCGAAAACTTCCATGTCGGGAATGGAATGAAGGTAACCAAGTCCTAAAAGGGTTCGAAACGAAAATCCGCAATTGAATTGGTGTTGATATCCTGCTTCGGAATATAGCTGCAAAGCATGCTGTGCCAAACGATGGTAGAAATAGCCAAGTTTAAAAGTCTGAAATAAACTGTTGTGCTCGGTTTGGCGATAGTTGAATCCTGAGCCAATTGTGAAGCCAGGGTGAATAGGCGTGTTTACAATTCCTGCAAATCCACTTCCTGGTAGAAGGGTTGCATTGCTGAAAACACTTATGTGAATGGGCCGATACAGCGAATCGTTGGTCGATGCCAACGCAACCACAGGAAACAGCCATAGAAGTATGAACAGTTTTTTCATATACTTATATTTTCGACGAAATTAGTGAAACTGAACAAACTGGGCAAAAAAAGGGCTGCCCTTTCAGACAGCCCTTTGGGTTAAGGATATTAACAACCGTTAACGGGTAATGATGAGTTTGCCTTCATTCACGTTGCTGTTGCGAAGCAATTTCCAGAAATACATGCCAGCAGCCAAATCTGATGTTTCTAAACGGAAACTGTTGGCACCCGATGCAATTCCGATTTCTATTTCGCTAACAACCTTGCCTTCGGCAGTAGTAATTAGAATTGTAGCTGCTTCGGTGTTTACAGCATCAAATTCAAGCATCGTGTAGTTGGTAGCTGGATTCGGATTCAGCGAAATGTCACTTATTCCGTTTTCGTCAATACCAACATTGGTAAGTATTACACAGCTGGTGTCGTTGAGTACAGTGAAATCTGCTGCCAAATCGGTGTAGGAGCAAAATTTAAAAGTAGCAACGGCAAGCGGTGTGTAGTTGCTGGGAAATGTGTATGTTGCGGTATCGCCTGGGTACAGAGTTCCTGTCCATGTAGCATTTACAGGAGGCTGCCCCGTGTTGGCTTTTGCAACCACAGGAATCGAATTGAGTGTGTCTGTTCCAAAATTGGCAATTTTAACCGTCATTGGTGTGGCAACACCAGGTGTGAATGTGCCTGTTGGAGAAACAATTTCAACTACTCCTGCATCAACAGCTGGTGTTGGTACAATAATTTCGAAATTATCGATAGCCCAACCTTCGCCGTTTGTTCCAGCAAAATCGGAATAGAAAACAAAGCGGAACTGAACACCAAATGGTGAATTGTTGAATGCTGATAGATTGATACTCGATTGTACCCATCCGGCAGAAGTCCCACTCCATCCATGCCCTATACTGATGTTAGAAGGAGCCCAATTGGTTCCATTTGGATCGTTTTGTGTTCCCAAATTGTTCCAAGTAAGTCCTCCATTGTTGGAGTACTCAATAAAACCACCATCGTTTGCATCGGCATCGTACCAATGGTAAAAGCTAAGTTCTGCATCAAATACACCATCGAATGAATATACCGGAGTGTAGAGATAAATGGTCTGATTCATTCCATAAGCTCCATCGAGGTTGGTAACCCATGCATTAACTGGGCTGTAGGCCGAATTAATTAATATGCCCGCAGGCGCCCCAAGCTCCCAACCATCGGTTGTGGCGTTTGCACCCCAATAATCAACAGTTTCGAAATTGTCGGTTGTTGGCAAGTAAAGTGATGGGATGCCTTTGTAAGTAGTGTTCACTGTATCGTTGCTGTGGTTGCCGTCGCCTGTAATGGTAACGTAAACTTCCAAATCGTTCATGCCAGTAATTGGATTAAAATGAGTTGTGAATTCAACATCGGTGCCGGTACCTTGAATAAGATTTCCTGTACAAGGTTGGGTTGCAACAATTGTTCCGTTCAATGTGTAGGTAAGCGAGAATGATGTAGCTGTAGTTGAACCAAAATTGAATACTCTAACTTTTACAGTGTCGGAGTCGGTTGTCAAACCAAAACTGTTGGTCGGCTTTAACAATGTTGTTATTTCAAGATCGATAAGCTGAGGAGTAAACTCATCGGCTCCAATATCTGGGGTTACATCGCGCAAATCGCCATCAATGTCGGTGGTGATTCCGGCAAACGGAGTTGCAACTGCATTTAGAGTGGATAAGTAAACGTGCAAATCGTCGTTTCCAATAAATAGTGGATTAACACTCAGTGAGTTGGAGTCTTTCGACGAGGCAGTTTGTAATGCAGCAAGGTCGGCAACATTACCACCATGATAGGCCAAAACAGCCCCACTCGAATACAAATCGTTGTAGTCCGATTCTATAAACGAAGTGGTTGCTGAGAAATAGGCTGCAAATCCACCACCTGTTGCAGCAATGATGTTGTTTTTGGAGATGTTGTTCGAACTGCCATTTACATACA
>DYON01000205.1 GCA_020720525.1 Acetofilamentum sp. | reverse complement strand
CAAATATAAGCAAGTAGTCGTTCTGACCCAAACACCCCTCTCCTTTATGGAGCGTAGCGGAATAAAGGAGAGGGGTGTTTTTTTAACAACAACGTTGTGAAACTATACAGATAATAGTACAAACGCTATGGCAAAATATGGAAAATGGGTTGGCGGAGCTCTTGGTTGGGCTTTTGGTGGACCTCTTGGAGCTTTGTTCGGCTTTTTTCTCGGTTCGGTATTCGATGCGAGTTCGGGCTTCTATTTCAGCAAAGGTGCTGCTGGACCAACAACTGGTGCAGATTTTCGCCTTTCGATGCTGGCATTGCTTGCCGCAGTTATGAAAGCCGACCGCAAACACCTAAAAATTGAACTCGATTTTATTAAAAATATTTTTCGCAATTCGTTTGGCGATGCATACACGCGCGAAGTAATGTCGGTTCTTAAAGAATTGCTCGAAAAAGATATTCCAGTTCGAGATATTTGTTTGCAAATACGCTCTCACATGGAGCATCCGGCGCGCCTCGAGCTGCTCAATATTTTGTTTGCGCTAGCCTATGCCGACAAAGAATTGCATCCAAATGAAGATTATTTGCTTCAACAAATAGCTTCCGACCTTGGAATATCAGAAAAAGATTATCAATCGATTCGCTCGGTTCATGTTCCCGACAATGGCTGGGCATACAAAGTGCTCGAAATTGAGCCATCGGCATCCGACGACGAAATCAGAAAGGCATACCGGCGTATGGCCATGAAATATCACCCCGATAAAGTAGCTCACTTGGGCGAAGATGTTGCAAAGTCGGCAAACGAAAAATTTCAAGCCGTGAATCGTGCCTGGAATCAAATTAAAGAGGAAAGAAAAATAGTATGAAAATAGTAGTTGTCGAACCCATCATTTTCGAAAAGCAGGCAATTGTCAATTTCGCATCGGTGCTCGAAAGTCTCGGACACGAAGTCGTCGTTTATTCCGATGTACCTGCCAGCCAAAACGAAATGATTTTGCGCATTGCCAACGCCAATATTGTGGTAGTGAGTACTTACCAAATGCCAGCCGAATTGCTTCAACAACTACCCTTGCTGAAACTGATTGCGGTTGCATTTACTGGCTACGATCATATCGACACAGCTTTCTGCAAAGCTCACGGAATAAATGTAGCCAATGCTTCGGGCTATTCAACTGCTGCTGTAGCCGAACAAACCATTTTGATGATTTTGTCGGTGTTGCGCAAAGTTGTTCAAATGAATAAAGCTCTACTTGAGCTCAGCTCTCGAAAAGGCTTTTTAGGAACAGAAATAAGCGGTAAAACAGTCGGAATTGTTGGTTTTGGCAATATTGGACAAAAAGTGGCATTTTATCTCGATGCTATGGGAGCCAAAATTGTTGTAGCAAAGCGAGATTCGCTACCAAACAATTGCAAATACCCAGTGTTGCCTTTGCACGACTTGTTGCAAACGAGCGATATTGTTTCGCTTCACGTACCACTCAACAATTCTACCAAAGCAATGATTGCAGCTCGCGAACTTGCATTGATGAAGCCAACAGCTATCCTCATCAATACGGCGCGCGGAGCAGTGGTTTCGTCGGTCGATTTAGCCTATGCACTACGCAACGAAATTATTGCTGGGGCTGCAGTCGATATTTTCGAAACAGAACCGCCTCTCGAAGCCAGTCATCCTTTGCTGAACGCACCCAACACTTTTTTGCTTCCTCACACAGCCTATGCCACCCAAGAAGCTTTAAGCAGACGGCTTGATATTGTGTTGAAAAATATTGTAAATTGGCTGAATCAAAAACCGGAGAATATTGTTGCATAGACTTTTGTTTATCATATTGACTTTCAGCCTCTTTGCCTCAGCTACTCATGCGCAAACATTTCGTGGTGGATTGCCTTTTTTTACCAATTACCACCCAAGCGACTATAATGGGTACTCACAAAATTGGTCAATTACATCCAATTCAAAAGGAGTTTTGTTTTTTGCCAATGGCGATGGCATTATGATTTACAATGGACGCAATTGGACAAAAATCTTATTAAACAATAATGCTACTCCTACTTGCTTTTTGCACGACGAAAACGATGTTATTTGGGTTGGCGCTCAATCTGAGCTTGGATGCTTGCTTCCCGATTATATTGAAGGTTATCGCTATGTTTCATTAACATCATTAATTGAGGATGCAAATCGTGAGTTTGGCTTTATTGTAGCGATAAACAAAACAGAGGATGGTCTTTATTTCAAAACTGGTTCTTTTATTTTTAGGCTTGTAAAGAAGCAAATTTATACTATTCCTGTTCAAAGAGGCTCATTCATGTTCGAATTCAACAAGAAGCTTTTTCTATATGAGCCCGATAAAGGATTTTCGACAGTAAGTGGCAACAAATTGCTTCGTGTTGTTGGTGAGATTCCACCCAAAATGCTTATTCGAAGCATTATTCCTCAAAGCCGAAATACAGCAATTTTTGTCGATGCATTGAATGGGTTGCAGTTGGCCGAATTCGATTTCAGCAATCCGTATGCTGTTGGATTGAAATTGCAACGAAAATTTGAGCCCATCGATAATTTCATTGTGAAAAACGAAGCCAATCACTGCATTCAACTTGCCAATGGTAATTATGCATTTGCAACAGTTCGCAATGGCACTTTGGTAACCGATTCAGCTTTTAAAGTATTGTATCATCTCGCGCGTGAAGCAGGTGTTATGAACGAAACGCATAATTTTTTGTACGAAGATGCACAATACAATTTGTGGATTGCCCTCGATCATGGCATTTGCAAAGTCAATTCACAATCGCCACTCACTTGCTTCAACGACTACCAAGGCGTGAAAGGAAGTGTGCTCGACATTGCCCGTTTTGCCAATAAGATTTTTATTGCTACTTGGCAAGGAGTGTTTGTAGAAAGCAGTCATCCAGAATTGGAAGATGGAAATATTTTCGAGCCAGTAAAACAAATCAAATCGCAAACATGGGATTTAGAAACTGCATGGATTGGTGGAAAAAAAGTGTTGTTGGCCGCCACTTCCGACGGTCTTTTTTCGATTGACAGCTCGGGTTATGGAACAATTCTGCATGAAGGAAATTACAATTATGTGAAAGTTGACCCGAAGAACAACCTAAGAGTGTATGCTGGTGGCCCATCAAAAATTGAATTTTTCGATTTCAGCCGAGGCATAAAAAATGCTGAGGTTACACAAGTTCCCAATCTTAAAAGCCGCGTGGTGAATGCTGCACTCACCTCGAACAACGAGTTATTTGTTGGAACTGCGCGCGATGGCGTTTCTATTTTTTCGGCAGTTCCCATTTCCAACACCTCGGACAAAGTAGTGTTCGATTTACATATTGTGGATACCAGCAACGGACTTCCAGTTAGCGATGCCTATTATGTTTTTGTTTTTGGCGAAAAACTACTCGTTGGAACTCAAACAGGCCTATTTGAAATTGTTCAACTTACCAATGGAGAATATAGAGCACAATTGTTCGATAAACGATTTGTTGGCTTCTATAATCAATCGCAGTTCATTAATATTTTAAAAGCCGACGAAAACGGTAATATGTGGTTTCAAACCAACTCGAAGCTGAGCGGTCGGAAAAGTCTGTATTATTTTAATCGGGAAAAAAGTGAGTTTTTTTGCAGCCCATTTCAAACATTTCCCGATATTGAATTCTATTCTATTTCGCCCGAAAAAGACAGCGTTGTATGGTTTGGAAGCGACGATGGTGTTTTTCGATTCAGCTGGAATGTTAGCAATTCAATGCAATATCAAGACGAATTCCAAACGGTTTTGCAGCGAGTATCTCACAACAACGATGCTATTTACAGTGGTTTATACACCAATGCAAGCGACAGTATTTTGCAACAAGGCGACAATGAGTTTGTGTTTTCCGACGGAAGCATTCGTTTCGATTTTTCTGCTGGATATTATATCAACGAAAACCAAGTTAAATTTCGATACTTTCTTGAAGGATTCGATAAAAACTGGTCGGAACCATCTATTGAAAACTACAAGGAGTACACAAATCTTCCAGCTGGAGAATATGTTTTCATTGTGAAAGCTGTAAATCCGTTTGGAGTAGAAGGTGTGATAGCCAACTTTCATTTTATTGTGCCCAGTCCTTGGTATTTTCGCTGGTGGGCTTGGGGTCTTTACATTTTAATAGCAGCTACCATTATTATTGGCTCAATAACATTTGCAAATAGGCGACTAATAAGAGTAAAACTCCGACTTGAACAAATTGTTCACAGCCGTACACTCGAAATTCAGAATCAAAAGAAAGCCATCGAAATTGAAAAAGAAAAAGCCGACAAACTTCTAATCAATATTCTTCCTGTTCGAATTGCAGAAGAGCTCAAAGCAACGGGTCATTGCCAAACCGAGTTTTATCAAAATGTATCTGTGCTGTTTACCGATTTTTGTGGTTTTACGGCTATTGCCGAAACCATGGATCCAGAAGAACTTGTTTCGAAGCTCGATGAGATTTTTGCTTACTTCGACGATGTGTGCTCGCGCAACAAATTGGAGAAAATTAAAACCATTGGCGATTCGCACATGAGTGCTGGTGGAATTCCTGTTCGCAATCGCACACACGCTGTCGATTCGGTGTTGGCTGGTATGGAAATGCTTCAGTTTCTTACTAAATTCAGCGAAAACAATCCCGAAAACGAAATATGGAAGCTCCGCATTGGTATTAACTCGGGCGAACTCACGGCAGGAGTGGTAGGAAAACGCAAATTTGCCTTCGACATTTGGGGCGACACCGTAAACACAGCCAGCCGTTTGCAAGACATGGGAGCTACTGGAAAGATAAATGTGTCGTCGCGAACTGCCGAGCTTGTTTCCTCATTTTTCGACCTCACTTATCGAGGAAAACAACCCATCAAGCACA
>DYON01000204.1 GCA_020720525.1 Acetofilamentum sp. | reverse complement strand
TTACTGCAAGGAAGAATATGGCTTTTTGAAAAAATCACAAAGCAAAAATCACAAACTAAACCCAAAACTCCTTTAGATTTTTGTTGTTTTTCCCAGATTGCAAAACGCACAATAACAACTATAACAGCCCGATGAGGGTTGTAAGACATTGAAACATTGTAAATAAAAAGAATGAAAATTCAAATAGTTGCCAAGTCTATAATTCAGTTTCTTGGATGGGGGCTTCGGTGGTTGTTTCGGCTTGAGGTTCATTTTTTTTAGGAAACATTTTTCGTTGAAACACAAGTATTACAGCTACTCCAATCGAAATGTATGAATCGGCCAAATTGAACACAGGACGAAAGAAAAGGAACTCGTCTCTAGCATTAAAAGGAAACCACGATGGATAATGCCCATGAAACATAGGGAAATAGAGCATATCGACCACTCTACCTTGTAGAAAACCAGCATAGCTGCCGCCAAATAGAGATGTAGCGTCGGCTCCCGAGCCATAAATGGAACTTGAATCGAATATTAACCCGTAAAATATGCTGTCAATAATGTTTCCGGCGGCACCAGCAAAAATAAGCGCAATGCTAAAAATATAGAGGGGATGTTTTTTTTCGCGAATTATCCTTGATAAATACCAGAAAATTCCTGTGGCGGCAATAATACGAAAGATGCTTAAAACATATTTTCCTGTAACGCCCTTCCATTTTAGTCCAAAAGCCATACCTTCGTTTTCGATAAAATTCAATCGAAACCAATCGCCCATCATATTCACCTCTTCTCCAAGAAGAAAATGCGTTTTGATGTAAATCTTCAGCATTTGGTCAATAATAAGAAGACCAACAATAAAAAAAATAGCTTTTCGTAGCACGTTACTATTCTTCGGGTGGCAAACTAATACGTACTTCTTTTTTGGTCATCTTGTTTTTTGCATCGATGCTCAGAGTTGCATGAGGAACAGCTCTTAGTCGCTCTTTCGATATAAGTTGACCCGTAACTCGGCAGATGCCATAGGTTTTGTTCTGAATGCGAACCAAAGCACCTTCGAGGTCGCGAATAAACTTCTGCTGACGAGCAGCAAGTTGACTGTTTTCTTCTTTCGACAAAACCTGCGAGCCTTCTTCAAGTACCTTAAAAGTAGGACTGGTGTCGCTGATGTCGTTGTCGTTGGTTCCAGTGAAAGCTTCGGTTAGCAATTCGAGGTCGGAATTTGCTTTCGCAAGTTTTTCAATAATCAACTGGCGAAACTCTTCAAGTTCCTCGTCGGAATAGCGGTTTTTTTCTTTTTCTTCTTTTGCCATAATTCAGATTTTTACACTTTTTCAACAACGGTGCGGATGTTTATTTCGTCAGTTAATTCAAGCAAAACCGCTTCCGCAGCAGGATGCAAGGCTTCAATTTTTAGCTCAATCGCCAAAATTTCATTGCAAATATATGAATAATTGTTGTTGATTGAATTTGTTATTGAATCTGTGTTTTCAACAAGCACTTTTATTTTGTCGGTAACTTCGTAATTGCGGTCTTTGCGAAGATTCTGAATCCGGTTCACAAACTCACGGGCAATGCCTTCTTCAATTAATTTTTCGCTCAGAGAAACATCGAGTGCAACCGACAAAATTCCTTCGTTCATTACTACCCAGCCTGGAATATCTTCGGTAACAATTTCAACATCGTCGAGGGCAATTTCGGCACTTCCTCCTGCAATAGCAAGCGAAAAGTTTCCTTTGGTTTCGAGTTCGTTGATGTTTTCGCCACTCATTGCTGCAATTGCAGCAGCCACTTCTTTCATAAGCTTACCAAAACGAGGTCCTAACTTTTTGAAATCGGCTTTAATGCTCTTAACCAAGAAACTTCCGTCGTCTTTCAGATATTCGAGCTCCTTCACGTTTACTTCAGCTAGAATAATGCTTTTGACTGCTTCAATATGCTCTTGCAAATTGTTATCGCTAAGCGGAATTAGAATTTTTTGCAAAGGCTGACGAACACGGTGTCCGGTTTTTTTACGCAGCGAAAGTACCATCGACGATATTTTTTGTGCCATTTGCATGCGCTCTTCCAAATCGCTGTCAATACTGTTTTCGTCAACAACAGGGAATGTGCACAAATGAACACTTTCTGAGCTTTGACGACCCGAAACACTGTTTAAATCGGAGAAAAGACGCTCGGCGAAAAATGGAGCAATAGGCGAAATGAGAATTGAGAGCGACTCCAATACATAATACAATGTCTGGTAGGCCGAATTTTTGTCGTGCGAAAGTTCCCCTTTCCAGAAACGACGACGCGAAAGACGCACATACCAATTGCTGAGAAATTGATCTACAAAGTGCTGAATTGCTCGTCCTGCGCGGGTTGGTTCGTAATCGGCAAAAGATTCATCAACCGTTTTAATCAGGCTGTTGAGTTCCGATAAAATCCAACGGTCTAGTTCGGGTCTTTCGGCTACATAAATCTCTGGCGAGCTGTAATCGAAATTGTCGATATTGGCATATAGTGCAAAAAATGCGTATGTGTTGTAGAGTGTTCCAAAAAATTTGCGTTGTACTTCGCCAACACCTTCGCTGTCGAATTTCAGGTTGTCCCATGGTTGCGAATTGGTAATCATGTACCAGCGGGTTGCGTCGGGACCAAATTTGCCAATCGTTTCGAATGGATCGACGCCATTGCCCAATCGTTTCGACATTTTATTTCCGTTTTTGTCGAGAACGAGACCGTTTGAAACAACGGTTTTGTAGGCTACTGAATCGAAAGCCATAGTTGCAATTGCATGCAATGTGAAAAACCAGCCGCGTGTTTGATCTACGCCTTCGGCAATGAAATCGGCTGGAAAACTTTTCTCAAAAATTTCTTTGTTCTCAAATGGATAATGCCACTGTGCGTAAGGCATGGCTCCACTGTCGAACCAAACGTCGATGAGGTCGGGCTCGCGGTGCATGGGTTTTCCGCTATGCGAAACCAATACAATTTGATCAACATACGGTTTGTGGAGGTCGAATTGTGCATAATTTTCGTCGCTCATGTCGTCGGCTACAAAAGCCTGCATGATGTCTTCTTTCATGAAACCGACTTCAACGCTTTTTCTGATTTCGTCGTGAAGTTCTTTTGCAGAACCGATGCAAATTCTCTCGCTCGAATCTTCGCTAAGCCAAATTGGGAGTGGAACACCCCAAAAACGAGAACGACTTAGGTTCCAGTCGAGCAGATTTTCGAGCCAGTTGCCAAAACGACCGGTTCCAGTCGATTCGGGCTTCCAGTTGATAGTATTGTTGAGCTCAATCATTCGGTCGCGGTAAGCAGTAGTACGAATAAACCACGAATCGAGAGGATAGTACAAAATGGGTTTGTCGGTACGCCAGCAATGTGGATAGCTGTGTTCGTATTTTTCGGCACGGAAAGCCTTGTTTTCCTTCTTCATCTTTATCACAATGTCGATGTCGATGGTGAGGTCTTTCTCGGTTTCGGGTGTGTATTCCTGATAGTATTGCGCTTTTACATATTTTCCGGCAAATTCGCCCATCTCTTGAGTAAAGCGACCTTGTTTGTCAACCAGCGTTAAAGCACCCAAATTGAATTTTTTACCCATGCGGAAGTCGTCGGCACCAAAGCTGGGAGCCAAATGCACAATTCCTGTTCCGTCTTCGGTGGTAACAAAATCGCCCGGAATAACGCGGAAAGGATCGCCTTCTTCGGGCTGAGCGTAGGGGAGAAGTTGTTCGTAGCGAATTTCGGTAAGTTCCGAGCCTTTGAAGGTTTTCAGCACTTTGAATGGGACGTTTTTCTGACCAGCTTCGTAGCTATCGAGTGGCAATTCGGCATTTTCGGCAGGGAACCACCGATTAAGCAAAGGCATTCCCAAAATTACGGACTGAGCATCGCCTGTGTATTGGTTGTAGGTTTGAACCAAAGCGTATTCTACATTTTCGCCAACAGCCAAACCAGTATTCGATGGTAATGTCCATGGTGTTGTGGTCCACGCAAGAAAATACACATTTCCTTTGATGCTTGGGTCGAAAAGAAATTCGCTTCGTTCGTTGCGAATCACTTTGAATTGACCAACAACAGTATTGTCTTTCACATTTTTGTAGCAACCGGGCTGATTCAGCTCGTGTGTGCTAAGTCCTGTGCCCGCAGCTGGCGAATAAGGCTGGATGGTGAAGCCTTTGTAAAGCAAATCTTTGTTGTAGAGCTTGCTCAGCAAATGCCAAACCGATTCGATGTATTTGTTGTCGAAAGTAATGTAAGGATGCTCGAGATCGACCCAATAGCCCATTTTTCGGGTGAGGTCGTCCCAAGTGTCTTTGTATTTCATCACTTCTTGGCGGCATTCCTTGTTGTAATCTTCAACCGAAATGGTTTTGCCAATATGCTCTTTAGTGATTCCAAGTTTTTTTTCAACGCCAATTTCAACTGGAAGCCCATGGGTGTCCCAGCCAGCTTTGCGTTTCACCTGAAAGCCTTTGAGGGTTTTGTAGCGACAGAAAAGGTCTTTGATTGTACGAGCCATCACGTGGTGAATGCCAGGCATACCGTTGGCGCTGGGCGGACCTTCGTAAAAAACGAATTCGGGTTTTCCTTCGCGGGTTTCGATACTCTTGCGGAAAATATCTTTTTCATCCCACCATTGTTGAACGTCGTTTGCAATTTCGGTAAGCTTTAACTGCTTGTACTCGTTGTATTTAGCCTTCATCTGTACGGTTTTTGTCTAAGAAGGTGCAAAATTACAAAAAAAAACGAGGGGATGCTTGCTTGCAACTGTTCAATTGAAGTTTGTGGGGTAAAGACTATTTGATGTTTTATTTTTGGGGTGAATTGCTGTAGGAGTGATAAATTCTCATCATGGAAGATATTCCATTTCTGACGAAGTTTCACTTGTCCGAATACCGACACTTGTCGTCGGTACG
>DYON01000203.1 GCA_020720525.1 Acetofilamentum sp. | reverse complement strand
TTTTACATGTTAAACTCTCGAACTAGCTTGTTCAAATTCCTATTATCTAAAAGTAGCAAAAGAAAGTATATACTTTATATACTTTTTGTCAAATTATCAAAGCCGTACTTAGGTATAAGTTTGTCATGCACGTGAAAATTGCAAATTCCAATTGCTCGGGACGGGGATCCAGGAGCATTGAAAATGTATTGTTTTTGTTTCGTATGCAATGTGCCTTTTATAGCGTAGTTTGAAAATGCCTGGATCCCCGATCACGTCGGGGATGAAAAAAAAAATCGTTAAAGAAATGTAATATAGAGTTTTGTATACATACATATTTTTGCAATTGTAAGCAATTCTCCTACTGTTTCTTTCTCCATTCCTGCCGCGACTGTGCCTTTTTCATGAGTCTTTTGATAATCATCGCAGCGATATGTTCCGGCGCGCGAGCAACTCCATATTCTTTGAACGCTCTTTGCACAAGATCTTCGTTCACATCAATTCTATACAAACTTGACATCAATTTGTCCCAATCATGTTGGACCAATCGGAGAATCCTGTCTGTTAAAATTTGTTGCATATACAAAAAGCTATCAGCAGACAACGCATCCGGTTGCACCTTACAAGCAAAGTGCTCCTCGAGCAACACAATCATATCATCACGTGTCTGTTGATCCATTTTTATAATTTCTCTTGGTAGGTAAAACGCGGCATTGTCACTCCATCCACAACCACCGATTCCAAAAACATGTCCTTCGGTCTGACTCGCAACTGTCCTTCCGGAAAATCTGGCTGCGCATACAACGCTTTGTACAAGACCAATTCTTCCAAAGTCTCACTATGTCTCACCGTCCCAATAACTTCATACATCTTGTTTTTGTAATGACGATATATACCTAATTGCATAGACTTTTTCAAAACAATAAAACATATCTCCCCTCTATTTTAGAGGGGCTGGGGGAGTAATACACACAATCAATTTCGCTCCATCTTCCGTCAACGCTTTCGCAAAGACATTTTTTTCCGTCACTTTGATCGCCATATGATCTGGTCGTTGCACACAGATTTTACCTTCGTACGACACCGACGCATGATATGCTTCATGTTGCCCAAAATGTACATGTGCAAATAATTCTTTGGTAATAACTTCAATATGTTGAAATCACAACTCATACACTCCCGAACCACCAGGTTCTGGCAATTCTACATAATATATCTCATGATCTTTGTACACCAAAGGTTTTTGTAACAAAAACAAACAAAACATTCTGTTATGAAACGGACCTTCTGCATATGCAACGCTACGATGCGAAAAATATTTTTTATCGCGGCGGTATTCCTGCTGCGTTGTGACCCTTCGACAAATATGATCAATACACAACATCGCAAAATCAATACCAACTTCCTGACATCTCTGTTCCAATACTTCCATAAACGAAATAAACTGTTCCTGCACATCAACCATAACCGCATACACAACGGATAAAAACGCACAAGTCAATTATAATCAAAAGAAAGTATATAAAAAGAGAAAATAATAAACTCTATTCACTCCCAACCCATCCACAACTGAGTTCACGGAATTTACTGAATTCACTGAATTTACTGATTTTTCTATTTCCCAAAATTACGAAACGCCACCACCGAATCAAACCACTGCAACGCCTCTTCCAATTTCGGCACATCAAATGCAGGAAAATATTCCGGCGAAAAATATAGCTCCGCGTAGCCAATCCGCCACAACAAAAACCCTGATAATCTATGCGCCATCTTTCCTTTTGTTCTCACCACCAAGTCTACCGGCGCCTGTTTCCCAAAATCCAAATAGCCAGAAAATGTTGCTGCAGAAACTGTCTGCATATCGCAGCCATCCGCCGCGCAAGCATGAATTCCTCTGACAATTTCGTCTTGGCCACCATAGTTTACCGCAAGATTTACATATTTTCACGAATCAAAAACAAATTCACGTTGTTTGGTCTGAAAAAAATCAACCAAATCAGACGGCAGTCACGTCAAACTTCCCATCCAACGAAAGTTTACTTCGTGTTCACGACAGAAATCTGAAAGATCTTCATATATTTTTTTGTACAACGCAAACAAATACGTCAATTCTTGTTCGCTTCTTTCTTTGAGATTTTCGGTACTGAGTCACCGCAATGTGAACGACGAAATTGGTGTCTGCGAAAATACATACTTCGCCAACGTCACCGAATTCGCAAATCATTCTAAGTGTCACTCCATCTGCGGTACTCATTGTTCCTTCGCCCATGTTCTATTGCCATCAGGAATCACGGCAAGATGTTTCGGATAGTGCATCTATACTTTTTACGATACAAAAAACATGGACATTCTATGGTTTGGGAAGAAATATTGCAATGGAAAAAAAAACGTTCACCGTGTCTGCTATTTTTTTTGAATTTTTTTATGTATACTGAAAAAGGACGGAAAATATTCCATCCCTACTGGCTGGCCCGTGATGCCAGCCCTACGTTTTATCCCGAACAACTGGTACATTCCTTCACATCCAAACTCATACTTCTGACATAATAGACAGTTTTGATACCGGCTTCTCGTGCTTGCATGTAATATTCGTACAAATCTTTTGGCGATGTGTCCGCAGGATTTATGATTCGTTCAAAACTAATTGCCTGATCTATTCGCTGCTGAATAGTTGCTATCATGTCTATGACCGCCGGCATTTTCATGTAGACATATTCTTTGTAAAATCGTGTATTCTCCGGAGAAAGTTTTGGCGCTACATTGACCGATGGCGCAACAGCGTCAGTATAGACAAAATATTTTTTGTAAATTGGTAACAATCCCGCAGTCGTCCCGACAACGCTTGCTGTCGACGTATTGGGAGCTGGAGACATATGATACGAAAATCTCGTACCAAACTTTTTCATGTCTTCAATCAATGTGTTCCAATCTGCATCTGTCGTCGCATGTGCAGCAAATCGCTGCGCATCTTTCCCCATAATAATTCCTTTGGACCAATCACTTCCCGCAAACAACGGATATGCTCATTTTTCTTTGGCGATTTGAACACTGGCTTTGATGGTATGATATGCATATGTTTCAAACAAACTATTGATATGTTCTCTTGCTTCGGGAGATTCGTACATCATGTGTGCATGCACCGCCAAATATTCCGCAAGTCCCAAAAATCACAACCCGACAGATCTATATTTTTGCGCCGTAATTTCTGCTTCTTTGATAGGATAATAATTGAGCGTAATCACATTGTCCAAAACCCTCATGGCCAAAGGAATCACCTTCGCAATCGCCTCCGGCGTATAGACCGAAGCAATATTTATCGACGCCAAATTACACACAACCGTATCACCAGTTTTGTATTTTATGGCGACCGTTCCGTCTTCTTGGACTTCTTCGACAAATGTAGACGGAGATGTATTTTGCGCAATTTCTGTACACAATTGACTAGAATAGACATTGCCGACATGACGGTTAGGATTGCCACGATTGACCGTATCACGGAAAAAAACATACGGCATTCCTGTCTCGACCACCGTTTTCAAAAATGTTTTGAACAATTCTTTCGCATCGACAGATTCTTTCAATTCTAAGCGAGTATCTTGTTCACATTGTGTATAGAAGTCCACAAATTCCTGTCCAAATGTATCCTCCAATCTACGACCGTACACAGTTGCAATCTCATGTGGATCAAACAAAGTTCGCTGACCGCTCGCACGTACTCTCTCCATAAACACGTCAGGAATAGACACAGCCGGAAATATATCGAACGATTTCTGTCTCATATCGCCCGTTTCAGCTTGCATATGCAAAAAATCAAAAATATCTCTATGCCACATATCTGTCGTCACCGACACGGCTCCGGCTCTTGCACCAAGTTGATTGACTGCGATTGCGGTATCATTGATCACTTTTATTCGCGGAAGAATTCCTCCCGACGTTCCTTTGACACCTCTGATACTTGCGCCTTTGCTACGAATATGTCCCAGATACGTCCCGACACCGCCACCAAATTTGGAAATATGCGCAACGTTTTCTATCGTATGATAAATTGATCTCAAATCATCGTCTGCATTGAGTTTGAAGCAACTGGACAATTGATGAAACTTTCTTCTCGCATTCATCAAACACGGCGTTGCCAACGATAGCTGCTGCGTCGCTATCACATCATAGATATCCAAAGCAATCTGCAATCTTGTTTCCTGTGGTTCAGGAATTGCAAGAAACATCGCAACGGCCATATACATATGCTGCGGCAATTCTTTCACAATTTTGTTGGGATTCAACAAATATCTTTTTCTCAACATCAAAATAGTTGTACATCCGTAGGTGAAGTCAATTTCTGGCTGTATATGCTGTCCCGCAGTCAAGAAATCTTGCTCCGAATAGTGGGTAAAAAAATCTTGATAATATAATTCTGTGGCAACATATTCTTTGGCAAGCGCAAGAAACGTCTGCGGAGCATACAAATCGTCAATCGAAATATCCAAACATCTCGATGCTTGTTTATACAAATTGACAGTCAAGATTCTTCCAGCAATAAGCTGCCAATGAATATTGTCGACCGTAATCAAATCTACCGCGGCTTTATACAAAATATGCATAATTTTTTCTGTCGTAATTTCATCGATCAAATACTTTGCCACCATATGCTGAAAATCAGCAAAAGGACATAGTTCTTCAAAATCTTGCGCAACAATTTTGTAGATATGGCGAATTTTGTCTCGATCAAAGAAATCGAGACTTCCGTCGTGTTTTACGACACGCAAATCATGATGCGCAAGTTTCTGTTCTATTTGTGCATGTTCTTTGTTTCTTTGTTCTGTATGTTTTTGTCTATACAAAATATATTGTTTCGCAACATCATACAATTCTGCGACCATGAGCTGCTTTTCTACTTCATCTTGCACATGTTCCAAGCCAACA
>DYON01000202.1 GCA_020720525.1 Acetofilamentum sp. | reverse complement strand
GCTCAAAACCAAAGCTTGCAAAAGAGCTGCAATTTTGCTTACGCACCCGTGCTAAATTGTTACTTTTGAGAAATGAATAAACGAATTGGAATTAAGATATAATGCAAGGAAAACAACTTAGGAAATTAGAAGCTGAACTATGGAGAGCAGCCGACCAACTCAGAGCAAATAGTAAACTGACAGCAACGGAATATTCGATGCCTGTTCTCGGTTTGATTTTTTTGAGACACGCATACAACCGCTTTCAGAAAGTAAAAATTGAAGTCGAGAAAACCTTGCCATCGCATCCTCAAAGAGGCAAACGACCTTTAACCAAAAAGGATTTTGAAGAGCAAAATTCAATGTTCTTACCTGAGAAATCTCAGTTTGATTATTTGGTTTCATTGCCCGAAAGTGCCGACATTGGCGAAGCCATTGACAACGCAATGAAACTGATTGAGGACGAATACGACAACCTCAAAGGGGTTTTGCCCAAGAACTTTTCCATTTTCAGCAAAGACTTATTGCGGGAATTGCTCCGCATTTTCAACAAAGAAGTATTGCAAAAAGCCGAAGGCGATTTGTTCGGAAAGATTTATGAATATTTCCTTGGCAAATTTGCCATGACTGGAGCACAAGAAGGCGGAGAGTTTTTTACACCTATGAGTTTGGTACAAACCATTGTAAATGTAATTGAACCCGACCACGGAATTGTGTTTGACCCCGCCTGCGGCAGTGCAGGTATGTTTGTTCAGACGGGTTATTTCATAGAAAGCGAAGGACTGAAACCTGCCGAGAAAGTAACTTTTTATGGACAGGAAAAAGCCGACCTCAATACTAAATTAGCTAAAATGAACCTTACAGTTCACGGATTGGAAGGTAACATACAAGAGGGAAACACATTTTACGAAGACAAACACAACCTTGTAGGTGTTGCTGACTTTGTGATGGCAAACCCGCCATTTAATGTGGATGGTGTGGACAAAGCCAAAGATACGGTAAAAAAAGACCCTCGTTTGATGATAGACGGCAAAGTAAACTTGCCAAAAAACGACAACGCCAATTATTTGTGGATTCAATATTTCTATAACTATCTGAAACCAATAGGCAGAGCAGGTTTTGTAATGGCTTCATCTGCCAGCGATGCCGGGCATAGCGAAAAAGACATTCGGGAAAAGTTGGTGAAAACCGGAGCAGTAGATGTGATGATGGCAATTGGCAACAACTTTTTCTATACCCGTTCATTGCCTTGTACTCTGTGGTTTTTCGACAGAGCAAAAGAACAAGATATTGAAAGAAAAGACAAAGTGTTGATGCTTGATGCCCGAAAAATTTACCGCAAAGTAACCAGTAAGGTAAACGACTTTAGCCCCGAGCAATTGCAAAACCTCATTTGCATTGTAAACCTGTATAGAGGCAATCTCCCAAAATTTGAAAGTACCGTAAAAAGCTATTTACAAACTTCTGCCGACTTAGCCAAAGAAACAGCCGAAGCAACAACCGAACTGCAAAAGCAATTGCAGAAAGTATTGAAAATTGTTAGTGATTTTGCTTCCAAATATGCCAAAGAAAACGAAGAAGCAAAAGCCTTTGTTGATGCTCTGAACATAGAAGAAACCGCAAGCATTTACGAGCAGCAAAACAAACTGTTTGCCGAAGCAAAGAAAGCCAATGCAGATATTGACATTTTAGAAAGCATTGCCCACTTGTGCAAAGCCTTACGCAAACCACAAGACAAACTCATTAAGCAATTGCTCGATGCTATAAGCACAGCTACCAAAGAATACCAACTGAATAAAAACAAAGATTGGAAAGAGCTAAACCTGAAAGAACAACTCGACCAACTAAAATCCTTACAACAGCAATTAAGTGGCAATCCCGACGAAGAAGAACTTGGCTTATTGCACGAAACTGAATATTTCTATAAACAGGCTCATTGGCTTACAAGCCGTTTTCCCCAAGGCGTTTATGCCGACGTGGAAGGACTTTGCAAAATGGTTTCGCAAGCAGAAATTGAAGCAAAAGATTGGAGCTTAAGCCCAGGTAGGTATGTTGGTGTTGACACTGCAACCGATGATGATTTTGACTATGAAGAACGCCTGAACGAATTACATATTGAGCTGGACGGATTGAACGATGAAGCCATTAAATTAGCATCTTTGATTAGTGAAAACTATAAAAGCTTGTTGTAATGAAAGAGTCGTATAGAATTGAGCTGAAATTAACATTGACTGATTCGTTAGAAAAAGAGGTGATTGCCTTTTTAAATAGTCGCGAAGGCGGTATTATTTATATAGGTATCGACGATAATGGTGTGCCGCAAGGTATTGATAATTCTGATACGATGCAGCTTCAAATAAAAGAACGACTGAAAAATAATATCCATCCAAGCTGTATGGGATTATTTGACATCATTGGCGAGGAAATGAACGACAAAGATGTAATAAAAATCATTGTTGCCAGTGGACCCGAAAAACCCTATTATTTGAAAAAGCAAGGCATGTCGGAGAAAGGTTGTTTTATTCGTGTTGGAACTGCTGCCGAACCTATGCAAAGCAGAATGATTGAAAATCTGTTTGCCAGCCGTACCCGAAATTCTATTGGCAAAATACGCTCCAATCAGCAAAAACTCAAATTTGAACAACTCCGAATTTATTACGAGGAATCGGGCAAGACATTAAACTCCAAATTTGCAACCAATTTGGGACTACAAACCGACGATGGCGCTTTTAATTATGTGGCGTATCTGATGTCGGATATCAATTCAATGTCGATAAAAGTGGCTAAGTACAAAGGCAAAACCCGTGTGCATTTGGTCGAAAACAATGAGTATGGCTATTGCTCCATTATTAAAGCCACCAAGCAAGTGCTCGATAAAATTGACCTCGAAAATAAAACCAAAAGCCGTATTACCTCAAAAGAACGGATTGATACCCGTGTGTGGAACGCCATTGCTATTCGCGAAGCTGTTATTAACGCCATGGTGCACAACGATTACACCCACGAGGTGTCGCCCAAGTTTGAGATATTCGACGACCGCATCGAAATCACCTCGGCCGGTAGTTTATCCAATATGTTGAGCCAGAAAGAATTTTTCGAAGGCTTTTCCATTCCCCGAAACCAAGAAATGATGCGAATATTCAAAGATATTGAACTGGTAGAGCATTTGGGTTCGGGCATTCCCCGAATTTTGGAAGCATACCCTCAGGATTGTTTCCGTTTTACCGAAAACTTTTTGCGCATGACCTTTCCCAATGCTTGGGATTTGTCGGAAGATGAAGAGCCTGTTGGTATAAATTCAATTATTGAAGAAGAAAGTGATAAAACAGGTGGTGCAATAGGTGGTGCAATAGGTGGTGCAATAGGTGGTGCAATAGGTGGTGCAATAGAGCTAAGCAAGACGCAAAATGAACTTTTAGAACTTATACGCAATAACCCGAAATTGCCTTATCGAGACATTGCACTAAAAATACACATAAACGAATCGGCTGTTTTAAAACAGATTAACACCTTAAAAGTAAAAGGTATTATAAAGCGAATAGGTGGAACACGAGGGTATTGGCATGTAAATATTATTTCTCAAGTAACCGAACAAGTTGAGGGGCAAGACGCCATGCAAGTTACCATGCAAGACACCGACCAAGTAAAGGAACAAGTAGAGGCCCAAGTAGAGGCCCAAGTAGAGGCCCAAGTAGAGGCCCAAGTAGAAGCCCAAGCTGAAATAGATATTTTAATGACATTGGCAATTTCAGGGCTATCCTCGTCGGGGATTGCGAATAGTCTTGGGCATAAGAATTTAAGCGGAAATGTTAAAAAGGCATTATTGCGGTTATTGGAAAAGGGCTATATTGAACGTTCCATTCCCGAAAAGCCAAATAGTCCTACTCAAAAATACCGACTTACCGAAAAAGGCAAAACCTTACAAAAACAGCTAAAGAAATGATAGAAGAAATAGCAAAATTACTAGAAGGTCGCAATCTGTTGGCAAAGCAAGCGTATGGGCAATACAAACCTTTGGTTAACCAAATCATTACATCGCAAAATAAAGATTTAAACCACATATGTTATACATTAGATTGCATCTTAGATTTTTGTTTTGACGAACAAATGCTAATGCTTTACCGCAGCCTTTGCCGTTATTTGTATGATATTGATGTTAATGCTGCCATTTCGTACGTAAATGCTTACCGTGATATGTGGGATGAAGAAGAAAATAATTTTGGAAAGAAAAATGAAAAAATATCTAAACTATAATTTAGCTGATTTATTTGATTTTATGATTAATAAGGGCAATCCTTTAATTATAAAAACAAGTGCTGAGCATTGCCGAAGCATCAAAGTGCAGACAATGATTTCTGAAAATTTTAAAGA
Source organism: Acetofilamentum sp. (assembly GCA_020720525.1). Classification (GTDB taxonomy): domain Bacteria; phylum Bacteroidota; class Bacteroidia; order Bacteroidales; family DTU049; genus GWF2-43-63. Next base: position 550 of record DYON01000202.1, on the reverse strand, counting down.
GATAGCGATATGAAGTGGGAGAGAAAAAAGATTAGCGATTTGTGTGAAATAAAAGGAGGAAAAAGACTTCCTAAGAATCACGAACTAAGTGAAGTAGAAACTAATCATCCATACATAAGAGCAAGAGATATTGGAAATGGAATTATTGATTTCAGTAAGCCCGTATATTTGCAGGAAAGCACTTTCAGCTTTATTTCAAGATATATTGTAAAGGCAGATGATATTGTATTAACAATAGTTGGTGCAAACATTGGTGATATAGGGTTAATTCCAAAAGAATTAGATGGTGCTAATCTTACAGAAAATGCAGTCAAATTAACTTCGTTCAATGAGAACTGTCATTTCAAATATTTACTGTATTATTTTTTATTACCAGGTAAAAAGAAACAATTAGAGCAAGTTGCAGCAGGTTCTGCACAAGGTAAATTAGGACTTTATAAAATTAAAGATATTGAAGTACCAACACCCCCTCTCCCCACCCAACGCCGCATCGCTTCCATTTTATCGGCTTATGATGATTTGATAGAAAATAATTTGAAGCGGATAAAGT
>DYON01000201.1 GCA_020720525.1 Acetofilamentum sp. | reverse complement strand
AAAAAAGGCCTGTTGTATTGCACCTAAATGAAACACAATATTCCCTTTACAATTTTATGTATTTTTGCAACCAGCATGCAAAACAATCCAAACAATATTGTCATTATTGGCGCAGGAAATGTGGGAACGCATCTGGCAAGGCTTTTCGAGGCAAAAGCAAAGATAACTTTGTGTCGCCACAATGCCACCGATATTCCTTTGGATGCAGATTTGTATCTCGTCTGCGTTCGCGATACTGCTTTGAATGAAGTTCTTGCATTGTTGCCTCAGTTCAATTCTGTTGTGGCGCACACATCGGGAACCATGAGCATGAAATCGCTCGATAAATTTCCCAAACACGGTGTATTTTACCCTTTTCAGTCGTTTCGACGCGAAATTGAATTGCAAAATCCAGTGTTTCCAATATTGATTGAAGCCTCTGACCCCGAAAGCGAGCGACTTCTGCGTTTAACGGCTGCGCTGATAACCAACCAGGTTTTGCTCACCGACGAAGCAGGCCGAAGGCAATTGCATGTGGCTGGCGTTTTCGCCTCGAATTTCACCAATCTGATGTACGATGCTGCATACGAAGTTGTTGGAAATCGTTTCGACGCTGAGCAAGTATTAATGCCACTTTTACACGAAACGGTCGATCGTCTGAAATGGGGGCAGCCTATAAATTTTCAAACGGGTCCGGCTATTCGTAACGACCGCGAAGTAATTGAATCGCACTTAGAGTGGCTCAGAACCAAACCCGAGCTGCAAAAAACATACAAAGATCTGTCGCAGATTTTGCTTAAAAAATACGGACATGAAGAACTACCGTGAGAAATTGAAAAATATTAAAGCTTTTGTGTTCGATTATGATGGCGTACTCTCCAATGGCAGCTTTTGGGTGTCGGAAGATGGAACACAGTTTAGACAAGGTAATGTACGCGATGGTTATGCTCTACAATTGGCTCGCAAAAAGGGATTTCGTGTAGCTGTTATTACTGGATCGCAGGATAAGGGGATTTTGACACGTTGTACAAGTTTGTTGATTAACGACGTTTTTCTCGGTGTATCGAACAAAAAAGAAATTTTCCTCAAATATTTAGAAAGCAACAATATTTCTGCCAGCGAAGTGTTATTTATGGGCGACGATCTCCCCGACTACGAAATTTTGAAGCTGGCTGGTATAGCTGCTTGTCCGGCCGATGCTTGTGAAGAAATTAAATCGATAAGCGAATACATTTCGCCTTTTGCAGGAGGCGCTGGTTGTGTTCGCGATGCAATTGAACAAGTGCTCAAAATAAATGGACTATGGATGGACAGCGACGCATTTCATTGGTAAATAAAATGCTTGATTTTCAACAACTCAAAAATTTCAGCAATAAATAGTAGTTTTATGGACTATATTCGTCTTTTCAGAGTAGTGAACCTGCTCATCATGGCACTCATAATGGTGTTTGTTAAATTCTTTCTTTTCGATCCATCGTTGGCATTGGATAAAGTTGCTTCTCCTTTGAGCGACATGCAGTTTATTTGGTTGGTTGCAACTTATATGCTTATTGCTGCTGGCGGTTATGCAATCAACGATTACTACGATGTTGGTATGGACGAAATTAACCGACCTGACAAAACTGTACTTCGCAACAAGCTGCCGTTGTCATTGGGACAAAATCTATTCTTTATTCTCACTGCCATTGGTGTTTTGTCGGGCTTTGGTCTTGCATACACTTTGCAATCGACTACTTTGTATTTTATGCCTGTTTTTGTGGCCGCTTTGTTTTGGTTTTATTCTACCAAATATAAACGCGAAATGGTGTCGGGAAACTTGGTAGTTGCATTTTTGGCCGCTTTGAACATTGGAATTATTTTCATTTATTATACACTTTCATTTCCTTCAATTGGCGATTTCCCTATAAAAATGTTTCCATATATCACTAAAATTGTAATCATTTTTGCTTCTTTTGCATTTTTTGTTACTTTTATTCGCGAAATTGTAAAGGATGTTGTTGATATAAAAGGCGATACTGAATTTGGTTGTAAGAATATTGCTATCCATTTTGGAATAAAGGAAACGAAATTGGTTTTGTACGTTTTATCGTTTGTTTTGCTTGCTGCCATAATGGTTTTTGCATATTTCACATGGAAACTAAATAAGGATTATCTGTTTTGGTATATTGTTGTAGTTATATTGCCAATGTGGATTTATTTCATCAGCAATCTTTTTAAAGCAAAAGATACCAACGATTTTAAGCCTTTGGCTTTGTTTCTGAAAATTTTTATGGTAGCTGGCATCGTTTCGTTGCAGCTGCTCGATATGAGTAATCAATGGCGATGATACTAAACGAACGAATAAAAAGCTTCAATTTAATTTTGGCTTCGGCAAGTCCACGACGAATTGATTTGTTGGGTGGTATGGGTTTCGAATTTGTGGTACGTCCGCTCGATGCCGACGAGTCGTATCCGCCCAATTTGAAAGGTTCTGAAATCGCTGTTTACTTAAGCCAAAAAAAATCGGAAGCATTTCCCGTAGCCGAATTGCAAGCAAATACCATTGTGATTACCGCCGACACCATTGTGTGGCAGAACAATCGAGCACTCGAAAAACCCCTCAATCGCAATCATGCTATCGAAATGCTTCAAAGTTTGTCGGGAGCCGATCACGAAGTTTTCACAGGCGTTACACTGCGCTCTGCAACTAAGAGTCATTCGTTTTTTAATCGCTCACTGGTGAAGTTTCGCAAACTTAGTCTCGAAGAAATGGAATACTATGTCGATACATGCAAGCCTTTCGATAAAGCTGGCTCCTATGGCGTGCAGGAATGGATTGGCTATGTGGCCATCGAGCGCATCGATGGTTCATACTTCAATGTGATGGGTCTTCCTACAAGGGTTTTGTACGAAGAGCTGGATTGTTTTGCTGGTTAAGCGGTTTTGTTTTTCGAAGGAGACTTTCGTAAACAATGAAATACACCGTCACAAATACCGCATGAATGGCCGCGGGTAAAGCTGTTTCGCGTGGCAACAACGAGAACGAAGCCACTGCTGCAAATGCCGAACTTTTGGTGGTGAACATTAAATTGGCTGCAATAATTCGATTTTGTTTGGCTCCCAACTTCGAGGCAACAAAGTTGAACAAGAAACCACCACCAAACATGAGAACGAAAAACAAGAGCGAATTCAAAAGCACCAAGTCTGGGCTTTGCATGATGAGTCCTTTGCTCAATCCAACAATAGGCATTACAACCAGAAAAAAGCCCCAGTTGATTACATTGCCACGAATTTTTTCGACTGTCGGTAGCAATTTCGGATGTCGAAGCAATCGGCTGATAATAAGGGGTCCAACAACCACTTTAAGCATAATTACCACAACCGACATAGGGCTGATGGCCGATTCGCCCAGTAGAAAAAACAAAGCTATTGGTGTGATGGCAATTGCCAGCAAATGCAGCCAAAAAACACCTGTAACAGCATAACGCACATCGCCTTTCATCACAGCCGAAAAAGGAACAACCGATGGTCCTGGTGGACTCACCGCAAGTAAAATAATGCCCGTAATCATCAGCTCATTGCTAAAAAGCATAAATCCAACTCCAATAAGTAAAATGCCAAAAAGAACATAATTGAGCAAAAATGACTGAACAATGATTTCAGCAGTTTGTTTCCATGGCTTCCATTCCGAAAAGGCGAATCCGGATGTGGAAAAAATCATCACCAATGCAAGAAACCACACCGAAATCGAGGCAATATATTCGGTATAGTCGCCAAGCAGAAAGCCCAAAATCAGCGAAAGAGAAAGAATGAAATTGTGGTGATTGAGAAATTTGAACATGATTTTGTGCTTGAGTACATGATTTTCTGGTAGGTAATATTGTCGTTTTCTGAATAATGGTTAATTTTGACTCGAAACACCACAAAGGTAAGCCAATGGAATTGTTTTTTTGCCCAGAACTGATAAATGGCATTGTTGAACTCGACGACAACGAGGCTCGGCATGCACGTGTTTTGCGAAAAAGGGCAGGCGATACTATTTTGCTGATCGACGGAAAAGGTCATAGAGCCGAAGCTGTTGTGGTGGAATTGTCGCAGAGGCAAGTTTTGCTTCAAGTAAACGAAATTGAATTCTTCGAAAAGAAAAGTCCTAAGCTGATTCTTGCTGTTTCGCCATTAAAAAATCCAGACCGGTTCGAATGGTTGGTAGAGAAATGCACCGAAAGTGGAGTCGATACCATTGTTCCAATCGTTTGCGAACGAACCGAAGCAATTTTGAAGAAAACCGAACGCTTGCAACGAATCATTCGTTCTGCCACAACCCAGTCGTTGCAATATTACATGCCCGAATTGGCTCTTCCAAGTACTTACGCCGATTTTTTCAAGCAATACAAAGCCGAAACAAACCTCATTGCGTGGTGCGACGATGCAAAAAAGACAACCTTACTTGCGGCGTTGCCTGCCGGAAGCAACGCTGCAATTCTGATTGGACCTGAAGGCGATTTTACCAAAGCCGAATTCGAATTGGCATTGAGCAATGGTTTCGAAGCAATATCGATGGGCGAAAATCGTTTAAGAACCGAAACGGCAGCAGTTTTTGCCTCTCAAGCGTTTTATTTGATTAATTCCTAATCACAATTGTTGAAAACAAACTCAGCTAAATTCAATACTGTTTTTTAATTTAGCTCAATAGTAAAAAAATGGCACTTAGCTGGAACGAAATAAAAGAACGGGCATTTAGCTTTTCGAAAGAATGGGCTGGCACAGCCAACGAAGAAGCCAATGCCAAGCCTTTTCTTGTTGAGTTCTTTAATGTATTTGGCATTAACCGAAAAAGAGTATCCACTTTTGAGCATCGGGTAAAAAAACTCGATGATTCGGATGGATACATCGACATGCTTTGGAAAGGCACCATTCTCATTGAGATGAAAAGCCGTGGTAAAAATCTCGAC
>DYON01000200.1 GCA_020720525.1 Acetofilamentum sp. | reverse complement strand
CTGCCGTAACTTACACCGACGATATTGAGTTTGAAGTGATTGAAGATTTCGAAAGTGGTGGGGTTACTTTCAGCGAAACCACCTTGAGCGACACCATCTTGCTGCGTACTACCGAAGTTGGGGAGGTTTTCGAAGGTGGTTACAGTGGGAAAATGGTTGTTGACACCTACCACCCACAAGCCGATGTGAAATCGAACGACGCATTTGTTTTACCTCAAGGAGGTGCGTACAATTTCTTAGAAATTAATTTCAAAACAGATGTGGTTGTTGGAGTAGGTGTGATTGCAAACGATGGAACTCAATCTGTTTATCATCCTGTTGTTGGGCTCAATCCAACAACTACTTGGAAAAAAATCTACATCAATTTATCACCAGTAGTTTCTCGCGAAACCTCATCGTATAGTTTTTATGTGTTTTTTCGAATCAATTTGCCCGACGATATGAGTGTGGCTACATTTTGTGTGGATAATATAAAACTTATTCACGTTCAATGAGGCTAAATCGGAATATACAAACAGCTCGCTATTTAACTGTCGATTTATTGACTGCAGCATTGGTTTGGGCTGCGTTCTTTTCTTTCCGAAAGTATCAATCGGGGATGCATTTGGATGCATTGTGGAACCAAGTCTCGGTTGATTCCAAATTCTTCTTGGGTATTTTTATTATTTCTTTTTCGTGGTTGGTTTTTTATACGATGAGTGGTTTCTACCGCAACATTTTTAGACGATCGAGGCTTCGTGAGCTTGGTCAAACAGCAACCCATACCTTGATAGGGGGCACCATTATATTTTTCGCCCTCATTCTCGACGACGAAGTTCATACCTTTATCAATTACTACGAAAACTACCTCTTTCTCTTGGCAGCACATTTCATTGTTACTTACTGTGGAAGGCTGTTGATAACATCGGACACAGCTCGAAAAATTCACAATGGAAGTTGGGGTTTTAATACGCTTATTGTAGGGAACAATGGCAATGCTGTTGGTATTTATGAAGATATTTCGCAGCAAATGCAGAGTGCCGGCAATATTTTTGTTGGTTATGTACCCGTACTCGAAAACACCAACGATAAGCTTTCACAATTTCTACCAGCTTTGGGTCATGTTGACGATTTGGAAAAAATCATTGCTGAAAATAGTATCGAAGAAGTTATTGTTGCAGTTGAACCATCGGAGCATAAAACAATAACACATATTCTAAGTTTGCTCGACAATTCGCAAGTTGATATTAAAATCATCCCCGATTTTCGCGACATTCTTGCTGGAACGGTAAAGACGAATTCCATTTTTCATGTACCTCTTATATATGTATCGCGCGAACTTATGCCACATTGGCAACGTGTAATTAAAAGAGGAATTGATATTTTGGTTTCGGTGATAGTAATGACTTTACTTTCGCCGTTGTATATTTTTACTGCAATTATGGTTAAAACTGGGTCGAAAGGTCCAATTATTTACAGTCAAGAGCGAATTGGACTCAATGGAAAGCCATTTGTAATGCATAAATTCAGGTCGATGTATGTAAATGCAGAGCCTGGTGGCCCAGCGTTGTCGAACAAAAACGATAGTCGCATTACCCGATTTGGAAAGTTTATGCGAAAGTATCGTCTCGACGAATTGCCACAGTTTTTCAATGTGCTAATTGGCAATATGTCGTTGGTTGGAGCTCGACCCGAGCGAAAATTTTTTATCGATCAAATTGTTCAGCGTGCGCCATACTACAAAATTCTACACAAAGTGAAGCCCGGAATTACCAGTTGGGGACAGGTTAAATATGGCTATGCCGAAAATATTGACCAGATGATTGAACGACTGAAATACGATATTCTTTACATCGAGAATATCTCGTTGTCCATGGATTTTAAAATTTTAATTTATACGGTTTTAATTGTTTTTCAAGGCAGGGGTAAATAATGAATTAATTTATTTATTTTTTTTTGCTCTAAAACGATGTTGTAGTGCCATTACTCATAAGCGATGATGCCTCAAACGATTTGTGGTGCACATAAAATAGTTCAATCTCAAACAACAATGTGTAATACAATTCAGTTTACGGTCTATTATTTTTTTTTAGCGGACTCTCATTGAATAATATTTTTTGTATTTTAGCCGCTGGTTTCAAGGGAGAGATGCTCGAGTGGTTTAAGAGGCACGCCTGGAAAGCGTGTAGTCGCCGAAAGCGGCACGTGGGTTCGAATCCCACTCTCTCCGCAAAACCAAGAAAACGAAATTGTAAACTCAAAAACGAAAATTAAATCCATTATGAAAAAGTTGATTTCACTGGTTGCCATCACAGGATTACTCTTTTTTGGAGCAACCCAACTCACATTTGCACAGGGTCCGAAAGATTCTACTAAAGCTGTAACAGATTCCACAGCTGTTGACTCAACTGCTGCAAATTCAGAAGTTACTCCTGCTACAGGCGAAGAGCCAATTGCTGCCGAAGTATCGTTTCATCAAGTACTGAAAGAAAAATTTATTCAAGGAGGTGCTACTTGGATGACCCCAATTTTAATTGTTTTTGTATTGGGTCTAGCTCTTGTTATTGAGCGTATCCTTTATCTTAACCTAAGCCGTACCAATACACAGAAACTTCTTGAAAAAGTTGAAGAGTGTTTGCAAGCAAACGATGTACAAGGTGCTAAAGAAATTTGTCGCAATACCCGTGGCCCAATTGCCAGTGTGTTTTATCAAGGGTTAGACCGTTTCAATGAAGGTATCGATATGGTTGAGAAATCGGTAGTATCTTACGGTAGTGTTCAGATGGGACGCCTCGAAAGCAATATAAGCTGGATTGGTCTTTTTATTGCCTTGGCTCCTATGCTCGGTTTTCTTGGAACAGTTATCGGTATGGTTCAGGCTTTCGACAACATTGAAGCAGCTGGCGATATCAGCCCAACCGTTGTTGCAGGTGGTATGAAAGTGGCTCTTATCACCACTGTATTTGGTCTAATTGTAGCTATGATTCTTCAAGTTCTCTACAATTTGGTAATTTCGCTTATCGAAAAATTGGTCAACGATATGGAAGATTCAACCATTTCTTTCATGGACATCGTTTATCGTTCAAAAAACACTCAAAAACAGTAAACCATGAAAGCACTTAAAAGCATAATTTTGATTGCTGTGCTTATTTTACTGTCTTTGATTCTAATTTTGGGAAATGAAGACGTGAAGTTGTATGTTGCTTATGCAGTACTTGCTGTTAGCGTCATCACAACTGCTATGTTTACATTTTTCAATTTAGCAGTAAATTTTAAGCAAAGCCTCCAAGGTATTCTTGGCGCTGGAGCATTGGCTGGTTTGATAATTATTTTCTATTTTATTTCCCCAATTTCTGACGTTAATGCAAATTTATGGGAGAAAACTGGAACTGGTCAAGGATGGAGCGCAATAATAGGAGCTGGTCTTTATACTATCTACGCGTTGATGGCTATCTTCGTTTTGCTACTCGTATTCTTTGGAGTTAGAAATTTGATAAAAAAATAGGACTATGGCAAAGAAACCACCCGAAGTCAATACGGGCTCAATGGCAGATATCAGCTTTTTATTGCTGACCTTCTTCCTATTGACCTCCAGTATTGATACCGATTTGGGATTATCGAGGAAATTGCCGCCTATGCCTGAAGATATCCCTCCTCCACCCATTAAAGAACGAAACGTGTTTGTCGTGCTTGTAAACGCATATGACATGCTTCTTATTGAAGGAAGACCTGGTGATATCAACACTTTGCGTAGGGATGCAAAAAATTTCTTCCTAAATCCTGGAAATGATCCAAAACTTTCGGAAAAGAAGCTCGAGGAAATTCCCTTAATTGGTCCATACGAAAAATCGAAAGGAATTATATCCCTTCAAAACGACCGAGGAACTTCTTATGAGATGTATATTAAAGTTCAGAATGAGCTTGCTGCGGCTGTAAATGAGATGCGCGACGAACTTTCAATGAAAAAGTTTGGTGTTAAATTCGCCGATTTAAAAGACGAAGCTCAGTCGAAAGCTATTCAAAAGGCCATTCCTGTCGCTATTTCCGAAGCTGAGCCAAAAGATATTGGAGGAACTAAATAATGTCACGCTTTAGAAAAAACGATAAAAAAGAAACACCTGGTATCAATACTGGTTCGATGTCGGATATTATCTTCATGTTTCTGTTCTTCTTCATGGTTATCACTACCATTCGTGAAGCTACTCTTTTTGTGAAAATTGTTGCGCCATCTGCTACAGAGGTGCAAAAATTGGAACGGAAAAACTTGGTTTCATACATCTATATTGGTGCCCCAATGAATAAGGCAACCTACGGTACAGAGCCTCGCATTCAGCTCAACGATCAGTTTGCAACAGTAAGCGATATTGCTGAGTTTATCGAAAAAGAACGTGCTGCACGCAACGAAGCTGACAAACAGTTCTTAACCACATCGCTTAAGGTTGACAAAGAGGTTAAGATGGGTCTTGTCACTGATATTAAACAAGAATTGCGAAAAGTTGGAGCGTTCAAAATTAACTACTCTACTAAAAAAGGCTCGGTTGTCGATAAAAAGTAACCTGTCTTACTCTACACTTTTAAAAGGCTGTCACTTTTGTGGTAGCCTTTTTTATTTATTGTGATTAAGATTCAGTGTATTCGTTTTCCAAACCCTATGTGATGTACGGATATGCTCGGTTTCAGAGTGCTCTTGCATAAATCGCTGAAAATACGCTTCTCGAGCCGTGTAGGCCGCCCAGCCTTGTTGGTTTTGATAAAGTTCGGCTTGGATGACCTTGATTTCTTTTCGCATGCGCATAAGCGTGGTCCAATCTGCGTAGTGCTGCAAATATTTGCTCGAAACTCCCCGAGTTTTATTGAATATGAGTGATTTTAAATCGGTGTCGAAGCGGCTCGAGTTCTTATCGTCAAGGTCGAAGGGATTGTCGGATTTGCT
>DYON01000199.1 GCA_020720525.1 Acetofilamentum sp. | reverse complement strand
ATTCAAAAAATAAACAAAAGCAAGAAAGCGTTCTCAACTATCGCAGCATTGATTAGGATTCACTTAATAAGCCATTTGGATTTGGCTTGGGTCGTAACTGAAGGCAGACGCACCTACGTCAAACGCTCAAAGAGCAAAAACAAAAGCCCTTCAAAGCTGCAATTAGCACTGTTTTAATATGAGGTAGGTTTTTGAAAAGCAAAGAAATATTTCCTAAACGAATGAATGTCAGTTATATACAAACCAAAATTGTCGATTTTTCAATTTTGTCGGTTGATTGTGAAAAACAACTGTAATTATCATCTTTTTGATTCGTCTTTGGTGTTTCTATTTGCCAAGAATAAAATCATGGATTTGCTGGAATATATTCCGAACATTGTGATAAGAACAGGTTTAATGAGTTGAAACTGGAAATTGAAAAGTATTTTAAATAGGGTCGCTGAAAAAGTATAATACATCGCATCATGAGCTTATCACGCTGAAAGCTGGACATAAACGCCTCATCGCTATTAGGCATCAGCACATCAACAAATCAACAGCAACTTTCACATCCTCACTTAATGAATTGGGCACAAGTTCTTTCACGGGCTTCACGTTCCAAAATCGACAAAAATCGCTGCTCAAGTTGGGGCGAACAACCACAATAAGAGGAATGGATTGAGTTCTGATTTCTTTCATCAGCGCATACCACCCAAGACCGTACGATTCGAGCCAACCGCATTCGTCGAGCACAACCAGCTTACTTTTGGGCAAGAGATCAATGGTGTGTTTTGTTCCTGCATCGAACGCCGAAGCCGAAAACGCATAGCGTCCAATGGTGAGTTGTGCATCGGCAACATCGGGGCCAACCAAAATCTTTTCATCGTTGCCAGGCAACAAACGAATTTTGTAGCCAACATGCTTTTCGTCGGCAAACACATAATTCATCACTATTCCCGAAAAGTCAATTTGTTTTTCGGGCAAATAAGGAAGTACTTTTTCTTCAATCAATTGGCTTTTTCCACTACCTTTTTCGCCAGTAATGAGCACAATAGGCATCGGATCGAGCTGACGGAAATGCATCGAATCGACCCACACCGAAAAAGTGCCTGCAAACAGCGACAACGATTCGCGCGGCTTTTTAATAATGGTTGCTGCAGGTGGCAAAATCGAAATTACCATCGGCAAAGTATCGAACGAAGTTTCGACAACAGCTAAGAAATGCTTCATACGCATATTCACTTGGTGGGTAAGCTTCTCGTTTCGCAATTCGAAACTTAGAGCTGCAAGCACAAGTACAAACAGTATTGCACGCATATTCATACGTAAACCAATGAGCAATCCTTCTTGCAATGTGGGCCCAAGCAACAACGACGACAGAACTGTGAGAAACAGAAATATGATCCAAAAGCGAATTTTCGCCAATCGTTTGTACGACGAGCGATAGCGAATTATTAGCATTGCAATAGCTGCTGTCCATGCAAAAACGCATACTTCGAGAGGAAGATATATCATCATATAAAGCTGCGATGCAACCATAAAAGGCAACAAAAACAACCAAAAAATGGAGCGATCAGGCAAATTAGCTATCGCTTTTTTAACTGGCAAGCCAACAGGGTTTTCCTTTCGTGGAATATTGAGCGGTTTGGCGATACCAGGCTTTCGCATAGCCGTTCCAAGCCAACCTGCAATTGCTCCATTAATAAAATAAACAGACCCAAAAGCCACAATCAATGTGGTACCCGACACAAAACTCCAACCAGTTTCCTTACGAGCATACGCAACAAGGTTGTCGTAAAGTGCAATCACATCGTTGCCATAATACATCCAATAGCCCAAAATCAGATGAACGAAATTCCATGTAATTGAAAGAGCACCACCAATAACGAACGAAATACGTCGTGGCCCGCCAGCTGTTATAACCAGCTCCATAATGAGTCCTTGCATCACAATAGCAATCATGGGGGCCAAAAGCACAGCACTTGGGCTGAGCGTTTTCATAGCAGCAGTTAGCAATCCAGCGCGCCAGTAAATTCCTTTAAGTTTGAAACGATAGCCAGTTGCCGACATTATTGCAACTGCAATTGCAGCCAGCATGGTTCCACGCATTGGCATTTTTAGGTTGTGCAGAAAACTACCCAGAATAATCTCCGACGAGGCCCACAAGCACGCTAGAGCAGCTGCATAAATCCATTTTTGTTGTTTCGAATCCGCTTTCATTCGGCAAATATATGCATATCGACAGACATAAAAAAAACTGCCCTAAGGCAGTTTCAAGTATTGGCTTAATATTCCTATTTAACCGCCATCACGATAGCTTTGAAAGCTTCGGGATTGTTCATTGCCAAGTCGGCAAGGGTTTTACGGTTAATTTCGACACCTGCTTTATGCACGAGCCCCATGAATTGGCTATAAGAAAGCCCCAGCGGACGCACACCTGCGTTGATACGCTGAATCCAAAGACCGCGAAAACTTCTTTTCTTAGCGCGGCGATCGCGAAATGCATACTGTTGACCTTTTTCCCAGCGATTTTTCGCTACGGTCCATACATTTTTGTTTCTTCCGAAGTAACCTCTGGTTCTTTTCAGAATTTTCTTTCTTCGTGCACGTGATGCAACTGAATTGACTGAACGTGGCATTTTTTTCTCCTTTTTTTTGTTGCTTCAGCGTCCCGGGTCGAGCCACGGAATCTTTCGGCTGAGAGCAAGATTACACTTTTGTTTACTTAACGAGCATATCTTTTACAGAGTTCAAATTCGTCTTATCGACTATTGCAAAATACGTCAGATTACGTTTGCGTTTGGTCGATTTTTTGGTCAGAATGTGACTTTTGTAAGCATGCTTCCTTTTAATCTTACCAGTACCTGTAAAGGAAAATCTTTTTTTGGCACCGGATTTCGTTTTCAACTTAGGCATGATTCTATGTTTTTTTTGTTGGGTTAATTATTGGTTTTTTTCGGAGCGATAATCATAATCATTCTTTTTCCCTCGAGTTTTGGCAGACTTTCTACCTTTCCATATTCTGCTAACTCGCTGGCAAAACGCAACAACATAATTTCACCTTTCTCCTTATATATAATAGAACGTCCTCTAAAGAAGACATCCACTTTCACTTTTGCACCTTCCTGAAGGAATTCCATGGCATGTTTCAATTTGAAATCGAAATCGTGATCATCGGTATTCGGGCTTAGGCGAAGCTCTTTTAAAACAATTTTAGCCGATTTGGCTTTTTGTTCTTTGAGTTTCTTTTTTTTGTCGTAGAGGAATTTTCTATAATCTATCACTTTACAAACAGGCGGATTGGCCGTTGGCGAAATTTCGACAAGATCGAGACCTTGCTCTTCGGCAATTTGCAATGCATCGCGCAACGGAAATATACCCGGCTCCAGATTTTCGCCGACCAAACGAACCATTGGCGTTTTGATAAACTGGTTTACTCGATAGGGCTCCTCCTTTTGTGGGGGCCTGCGCCTGAATTGTCCCTGACTTTGTGGATGTGTTGCTATAACTTTTTCTCCTACTATTTAGTTTAGTTCCTTCTTAATTTCTTCTTGAATATAAGCCGCAAATTGCTCTGCGCTTTGCTGACCTAAATCGCCCTCGCCTTGGCGGCGTACCGAAACCAGCCCTTGCTCTTCCTCTTTCTCTCCAACAATAATCATGTATGGAATGCGCTTGAGTTCAGCTTCGCGTATTTTCTTGCCAATCTTTTCGGAGCGATTGTCCATCAGACATCGTATATCCAAATTTTCGAGCAAATGTAAAACTTTTTTGGCATATTCCTCATACTTCTCACTAATTGGCAATACAATTGCCTGATCGGGAATAAGCCACAATGGCAATTTACCTGCACTGTGTTCTAACAATACTGCCACAAAACGCTCCATCGAGCCAAATGGTGCACGGTGAATCATCACTGGCCGATACCTTTGATTGTCAGCTCCAATATATTCAAGTTCGAAACGCTCGGGCAAATTGTAATCGACCTGAATGGTACCCAATTGCCATTTGCGACCAATCGCATCGCGAACCATAAAGTCGAGTTTTGGACCATAAAAAGCGGCTTCGCCAACTTCGACAGTAGTTTGCATTCCTTGCTCTTGTGTTGCTTCCACAATGGCTCTTTCGGCTTTTTCCCAATTTTCGTCCGACCCAATGTATTTTTCGCGGTTATTGGGGTTGCGAAGCGATATCTGAGCTGTAAATTCGTTGAACCCAAGGGTTTTGAAAATGTAAAGTACAATTTCAATCACCTTGATAAATTCTTCTTTTAATTGGTCGGGACGGCAGAAAATATGCGCATCGTCTTGTGTGAAGCTGCGTACACGCGTGAGACCGTGCAATTCGCCACTTTGCTCGTAGCGATACACTGTTCCAAATTCGGCCAAACGAATAGGCAATTCCTTGTAACTGCGTGGCTTCAATGCATATATTTCGCAATGATGAGGGCAATTCATCGGTTTTAGCAAAAACTCTTCGCCTTCAACCGGAGTCGAAATAGGACGAAACGAATCTTGTCCATACTTTTCGTAATGGCCCGAGGTTACATACAATTCTTTGTTTCCAATATGTGGAGTGATTACTAGTTGATAACCATATTCTTTCTGTTTTTTCTTAAGGAAATTCTCTAAGCGTTCACGCAATGCAGCTCCTTTGGGCAACCAAATAGGAAGACCCGAACCCACGCGCTGGCTGAACATATAAATCTCGAGTTCTTTTCCCAAACGACGGTGATCGCGCTTTTTGGCTTCTTCGAGCTTCAACAAATACTCTTCTATGTCTTTTTGCTTCGGAAAAGTGATTCCATAAATACGGGTCATCATCGGACGTTTCTCGTCGCCACGCCAATAAGCACCTGCAATAGATGTAAGCTTTACTGCCTTGATTTTTGTTGTATCGGACAAATGTGGTCCACGACACAAATCGGTAAATGTACCGCTTTGATAAAACGAAATGGTTCCGTCTTCGAG
>DYON01000198.1 GCA_020720525.1 Acetofilamentum sp. | reverse complement strand
GACTACTCACAACTGACTACTCACAACAGACTACTCACAACTGACTACTCACAACTGACTACTCACAACTGACTACTCACAACTGACTACTATTAATACTCCTTCTTCTATCCTTTCAACGCTTCGGCACCGCTCACAATTTCGATAATTTCGTTGGTGATGGCAGTTTGGCGTGCTTTGTTGTAGCTTAGGCGGAGGTCTTTCAGAATTTCGGCAGCGTTGTCGGTAGCTTTGTGCATCGATGTCATTCGTGCGCCATGTTCCGATGCAATGCTATCGAGCAGTGCTTTGTAGAGCTGAATGCGAAGTGTTTTTGGAACCAACATTTCGAACATTTTTTCGCGTTCGGGTTCAAGAATGTAATCGCCTGTATCTTTGGCATCGGAACTAAAATGGAAAGGCAGAAATGTTTCGCTCACAGTTGCCTGCGAGGCAGCATTTTTGAACTGGTTGTAAACGAGTACAATTTCATCGTATTTGCCGTGTGCAAACTCTTTGATGAGAATATTGCCAATTTCGGATACTTCGTCGAAGTTGGGTTTTTCAATCAGATGATTGTATTCGTGCGAGAACACAACACCTCTTTTTTTAAGGGTATCGGGAGCTTTTTTGCCAAACGAAATAAAATCGACTTTTCCAGCAGCAAAAGCTTCTGCGTATTCATTTTCGAGCAGAAGCATCACCTGCTTCCCGATGTTGGCATTGAAAACACCACACAAACCGCGATTGGCCGAAAAAACCACCAATAAAACATTCTTAACTGGTCGATGGGCAAAAACGCCTTCGTTTGGCAAATCGTCAACTCCAGCTGCAACTCGTTGCATAATTTCGCGCAACTTCGAAGCATAAGGTCTAAAGCGCAAAATGCTATCTTGAGCCCTTCGGAGCTTCGATGCCGAGACCAGTTTCATTGCAGAGGTTATCTGCTTGGTTGTGGTAACCGACTGAATGCGATTTCTGACTTCTTTCAGGTTAGGCATGAGGCAACAATTTTATTGATAGCGAGCAGCAATGTCGAGAGCTATTTTTTCGAGTTCAGCTGTCATCTCATCGTTGATAACACCTTTTTTCAACTGAGAAAGTATTTCGGTGTGATGGTCTTCGAGATGATGCAGATATTCAGTTTCGAAATTCTTGACCTGCTTGACGGGTACATTTTTCAATAAACCACGCGTTCCAGCAAAAATAATGGACACCTGATTTTCGACGGGAACTGGACTGTATTGTGGTTGCTTAAGAATTTCAACATTGCGAATACCTTTATCGAGAATCGACTTGGTGGTTGCATCGAGGTCGGAACCAAACTTCGAAAATGCTTCGAGTTCGCGAAACTGCGCCTGATCAATTTTAAGAGTGCCAGCAATCTTCTTCATGGCTTTAATTTGCGCATTTCCACCAACACGACTTACAGAAATACCAACATTAATTGCTGGTCGAATACCACTGTTGAAAAGGTTGGTTTCGAGAAATATCTGACCATCGGTAATTGAAATAACGTTGGTTGGAATATATGCCGAAACGTCGCCTGCCTGTGTTTCGATAATTGGAAGTGCCGTTAGTGAGCCACCACCTTTTACCATTGAGCGAATACTTTCGGGCAAATCGTTCATTTGGCTGGCTACTTTGTTGCTGCGTATAATTTTGGCAGCACGTTCGAGCAAGCGCGAGTGAAGGTAAAATACATCGCCCGGATATGCTTCGCGTCCTGGTGGGCGGCGCAGCAACAACGATACTTCGCGATATGCAACGGCTTGTTTCGACAAATCGTCGTAAATTACCAATGCTGGCCGACCAGTATCGCGAAAAAACTCCCCAATGGAAGCACCAGCATAAGGTGCATAAAACTGAAGAGCAGCTGGCATAGACGCTGTTGCAGCAATAATTACTGTATAAGGCAATGCGCCTTTTTCTTCGAGTGTTTTGGCTATTTGAGCAACAGTAGAACCTTTTTGCCCAATGGCAACATAAATACAGTAAACGGGTTCACCTTTTTCGTAATTCTCTTTCTGATTGATGATGGCATCGATGGCAATAGCCGTTTTACCTGTTTGGCGATCGCCAATAATAAGCTCGCGCTGGCCGCGTCCAATAGGAATCATCGCATCAATAGCTTTAATTCCAGTTTGCAAAGGCTCGGTTACAGGTTGGCGAAAAATAACACCTGGCGCTTTGCGTTCGAGCGGCATTTCGTATAAAGGTCCTTCAATAGGTCCTTTGCCGTCGATTGGTTCGCCAATGGTATTGATAACTCGACCCAAAAGACCTTCTCCAACATTAATTGAAGCAATACGTCCGGTTCGCTTTACGATATCGCCTTCGTTCAAGTTTTTGGCATCGCCAAGAAGTACAATACCAACATTATCGACTTCGAGATTCAGCACAATTCCTTGAAGACCGGTTTTTTCAAATTCGATCATTTCGCCTGCACGGGCGTTGCTAAGGCCATATACACGGGCAATTCCGTCGCCAATTTCGAGCACAGTGCCGGTTTCTTCCAGATTGGCTTCGAGGTTCAAGCCTGCAATTTGCTGGCGAAGAATCGCGGTTACTTCCGATGGTTTAATTTCTGCCATATCAACAGTGATTTATAATCCTTTTTCGTAAATGTTTTTCTCAAAATCGCGAGCGACTTTGGTGATTTTGTTTCTAAGCGACGAATCGAGCGATGTGTCGCCGTATCGCACAATAAAACCCCCAAGCAATTTGGGATCGGTTTTCAAAGTGGTTACTGGTACTAAATGAGTGTGTGCTGCAACAATTTGCTCAATTTCAGTAACAATTGAGGGGTTCAATTGGGTGGACGAAGTAAGATCGACTTCAATTTTACCTTGATGAATCATACACAATTCAACAAATTCGGCAGCAATTGAAGCAAGATATGTTTCGCGACCTTTACTAATCATCAGGTTTAGAAAGCGAGAAGTGAGCTCGTGAACATGTTTCTCGAAAACTGCTGCAATTACTTTTTTCTTCACATGCACCTTTATAACTGGGCTACGCATAATATTGCGCAACTCAATCACTTCGTTTGTAATTTGAAGCAACATGCGCATGTTGCCTTCGATAGCTGGAAGAACCTTCATTTCTTCGGCCAGCTCGAAAAGCGCAAGGGCATATCGTTTCGAAATCTGAGTGTTGTTCATTTATTGTCAGCGATTAGTTGAAAGAAATTTCTTTAACCATTTTCTGGGCAAGCTCTTGCTGTTTAACGTCGTTGGCCAAACTTTCTTGAATAAGCTTTTCTGCAATTTCCAACGAAAGCGATGCAATTTGGTTTTTCAGCTCGGTAATGGCAGCCATTTTTTCGTAATGAATGTTTTCGCGTGCCGATTGCAGAATACGCTCAGCCTCTTCGCGGGCTTTGGCGCTAGCTTCTTCAATAATTTTATCGCGGCTTTTGCGTGCTTCGGCCATCAGGTGGTCGCGTTCTTTCTGTGCATCGCGAAGCAACTTTTCGTTGTCGCCTTGCAGTTGGGTCATTTCTAATCGTGCATTCTCGGCAGCTTTCAATGCCTCGTCGATGGCATTGTTGCGTTGCTGAATGGCAGAAATGATAGGTTTCCACGCAAATTTGCGCAACAAAACCACCAACAAAAGAAAAGTGACAGTGGTCCAGAATACCAATCCAAATCCAGGTGTTGTCAGCATATTTTGAGTTTTTTTGAGTTCATTTTAAAAGCCCTGTTGCCAACCGCAACAGAGCTTTAGTTTTGAATTACTTCGCAATTAAAGCAACAACAACTGCAAAAAGGGCAACCCCTTCCACAAGTGCTGCGGCAATAATCATAGCGGTTTGGATTTTCGATGTAGCTTCGGGTTGACGAGCAATAGCGTCCATTGCCGAACCTCCAATACGTCCAATTCCAATTCCTGCGCCAATAACGGCTAATCCTGCTCCGATTCCTGCTAAAACCATAGTGATTTTATTTAAAAGTTAAACATGTGTTTCAATGATGTTCGGCTTCGGCAACTGCCATGCCTACAAATAATGCGGTGAGAAGAGTGAAAATATATGCCTGAAGTGCTGCAACAAGCAATTCGAGAACGTCCATAAACAATACAAATGCAATGGATATGGGCGACATCATTACTGTTTTAAAAATGAAAATGAGCGAGACAAGACTTAATACAATGATGTGACCCGCTGTAATGTTGGCAAACAAACGAACCATCAAGGCAAAAGGTTTCGAAAGAATACCAATCAACTCAACAGGAATCATAATGGGCATCAACCAAACAGGCACACCTGGTGCAGCAAAAATATGCTTCCAGTAGGCTTTGTTTCCACTAAAATTGACAATCAGTAAGGTGAAAACCGCCAAAACCATTGTAACCGCAATATTGCCAGTTAAGTTGGCGCCAAATGGAAAAAATGGAATTAGTCCCATGAGGTTGTTGATGAAAATAAAGAAAAAGACAGTCAACAAATAGGGTGTGTAGCGCAAATACCGTTTTTCGCCAATATTGGGTTTAGCAATATCGTCAATTACAAATTGAATAACGGGTTCAATGAAGCCTTGAAATCCTTTTGGAGCTCGATTACCTCGTTTTTTGTATTTGTTTGCAAGTGGAATGAAAATAAGCAATAATAATGCAGCGCTGAAAAACAAAGCTACAACATTTTTGGTGATGGAAAAATCGAGCGGAACAGCTACAACTTTGCCATTAGAATCGACGCGCACCACTTTGCCTTCATATTCTTCGCCAGTGCCTAAAGCATAACCGTTGTGAATTTCGGCGCCATGATGAAAATGACCGCTGCTGAACATCACCAGTTTGCCCTCGTCCCAAAGAATTATTGGTAGCGGAAGCGAAATATGTTTTTCGCCAATGGTAATAATATGCCATTCGTGCGCATCGAGTATGTGCTCAAAAATAGCTTCAGTTGGGTTATATTCCTCACTCTTACCTTCAGCACTCTTATGCTCTTCGCTGGCCAACACACGCGGTGAAGCCATAAAAAACGTTA
>DYON01000197.1 GCA_020720525.1 Acetofilamentum sp. | reverse complement strand
CATGCTGGGGGTAGGGGTAAAGGTGGTGGTGTGAAAATTGCCAAAAATCTCGACGAAGTAGCTTCGTATGCCAAGCAAATTATTGGACTGCAGCTTGTTACACCTCAGACTCCTCCGCAAGGAAAACTGGTGAGCAAGGTTTTGGTTGAACAAAATATATATTACCCTGGTACTGTTGAGGTGAAAGAGATTTATATGAGCGTGATGGTAAATCGTGCAACTGGACATAATATGATTATGTATTCACCTCAAGGTGGAATGGATATTGAAGGTGTGGCCGAAGAAACTCCAGAGCTTATTTTTACCGAAGATATTAATCCAACAATTGGCTTAATGCCATTTCAAGCTCGCAAAATCGCATTTAACCTTGGACTTTCGGGCGAGTCGATGAAGCAGATGACCAAATTTGTTGCTGCTCTTTACAAAGCTTTTGTTGGTGCCGATGCTTCATTGTTTGAAATAAATCCGGTGATTCGTGCTGCCGACGAACGCATTTTTGCTGCCGATGCCAAAGTTGTTATCGACAACAATGCCTTGTTTCGTCATCCCGACATTGAAGAAATGCGCGATTTCGCCGAAGAAGATGCTACCGAAGTGGAAGCCGACGAAGCCGGACTGAATTATGTTAAACTCAATGGAAACGTTGGTTGTATGGTAAATGGCGCTGGTCTCGCCATGGCAACTATGGATATTATTAAAATGAGTGCTGGTGACCCTGCAAACTTTCTCGATGTTGGGGGTACAGCCAATGCCGAGCGAGTCGAAAAGGCTTTCCGAATTATTCTTCGCGATACAAATGTGAAAGCAATTTTGGTGAATATTTTTGGGGGGATTGTTCGTTGCGATCGCGTTGCTGCTGGTATTGTTGCCGCTTATAAAAATATAGGCGATATTCCTGTTCCAATTATTGTTCGACTTCAGGGAACCAATGCCGAAGAAGCAAAAGAACTTATCGATCAGAGTGGATTGCGTGTTTTCTCGGCTGTAAAGCTCGACGATGCAGCAAGGCTGGTAAGAGAAGTGGTTGCTTAAAGGATCAAAATTAGCTCAAACGGGTTATTCTTCAATTGCAACAACACCATGTTGCAAACCTGCTTTTATAATAACTAAACCACTTATTCCTGGTGGAATGTTTATCCGAAATTTGTTGGTTTGTTCATCTAATAGGGCTGAGTAAATTTGTTTGCCATTCATATCGTACATAAAAACACTGTTGAAAAAATCGGTGCTTTCTATTTCGATAAAACTGCTAGCCGGATTAGGAAATATGCCCAATAGAGTTTTCTCTAATTGTATTGTTACTATGAAAGTGGTGTCGTTGCAGGCTGCGAAATTATTTGTGAATGCGTTTGTTTGTGCAGGGATTTGATAAGCACCAATGCTGTTTGGAAGTCCTATTGCTGGCCAACCCAATCCAGGTATCCAAAAATGTGGTTCTGCATTTCTATACAACGATGCTTCGCTAAGCGTTGTTGTTCCGGTTGGCAAAATGGTGCCATTGCAATTGTTGCCCCAAGCGAAATTTCCATTTCCCGACAAAGTGTATGCTCCCAATGTAAATGGAAATGAATATCCACTGCCACTTATTTCGTTACCAACTATATTGGTTGTGTCGGTTGTGCCCGATGACATTACAAAGCCATAATACTCTACTCGATTTCGAAAAAATGTGTTGTAGGGTCCCGATGGTCCCCAATAACCGTCTATCATGATGTTTTGAACCACATTGCCCTCGAATAAATTGGCATAACTGAAATGTCCATGAAGCGAAATATCGCCACAATAATCGTTGGGAAACTCATTATTCCCATTGCGGTATGGATTGGTTGAATAGTTATATGCAATTACATTGCCGTTGGCTCCATGCTTTGTCATCATGGCATGCCGAAGATGATTGAAAATGTTGTTTTCAATCAAGCATAAACTTGCGTGATTGTTGAGCGTTACACCATAGCCTTTGGTGCCAGCTCCATCGTATAAATAAGCATCGTGAAAATAGCTCCGCTCAATACTAATATGCGACGAAGCTGCAATCATCACATGGCTGCCTTGGCTTTTGTTGCTTTCGATTCCATGCACTCGGCATTCACTGGCAAAGTTGAAGCTGATGTTGTAGCCTGTCCCATTTGTATTTGGGTCGGTGCGTTCGATTGAAAAACAACTTATTTCTACGCAGCATTTGGTGTCGATACACCTTATCTCTGGATGCAATGTGCTGTCGTAATTGATGTTAAGTGCATCTTGCAGGAAAATACTGTCGTTCGAAATATTGATTATTTTATTGATTTGTCCAACACTAAAAGTGGCCCATGTTGCTGGCTCAGTGTCCCAACTTCCGTTGGTTTGATGTATTTCGATATAGTCGCCTTCTGAAAAAATATATGCACTATCGCAAATAATCGTTTTAGAGTTTTTTGAATATCCGTTTTCGATGGAATAAAATGGTGTAATAGCTGTTCCCGAAACCGAAATACCATTGCTGCTGTGGTTGATGCGAATCAATACAGAATCGTAGCCAGCGCCTTGGAGTGCAATACTGTCGGGTAGGATTAATGTGCCCGAAAGCTCGTAATTGCCTGCAGGAATAAATACGGTGCCACCCGATTCGGGAATTGCTGCAATTGCTGCCTGAAAAGCTGCGAGGTCGTCGATACCATCGTTCGAAATGGCTCCAAAATCGGTAACAGCTACCACTGTTTGAGGAATTGTAAAAATGTGTTTGCATCCAGCATTGCTCCAATCTATTTTGCGCTCGGGCAAAATAGTCTGAGCAACTATTATCTTCGTACAAATGACCAATAATATAAAAAAACGCATTTTGTAGTTGGTTTTAATGAGCAAAGATGTTGATATTTGTTGAATTATCCATGTTTTTTCGATTGGTTGAGCAAATTTACAATGATAAAGGACGATTTGAATGCGTGTATTTACCTGATTTGGTGGGATATTTAATATCTTTCAATTTTTGTATTTTAGCACCGTGAAAATATTTCTCATAGGTTTTATGGCTGCAGGCAAATCGCGTTTTGGGAAAAAACTTGCGAAACATCTCGATTTGCCATTTATCGATCTCGATAATTTGATTCTGACGAAAACAGGGAAATCGGCTGCATCGTGGATTGTGGAAGATGGTGAAGAAGCTTTTCGGACAATTGAACGCCATTTATTGCTGGAAACTATCAATTTGGATCGTTTTCTGATTTCAACTGGTGGTGGCACTCCGTGCTATTCGGACAATATTGCGTTGATGAACAAAGCTGGCACAACTGTTTGGCTCAACACATCGTTTGGGCATATTTTACAACGCCTCGAAATGGCAAAAACCGATAGACCTTTGCTGGAAAAGAATTCAGCTGGGCTCGATCGGAATAAGATTGAAACTTTGTACAAAAAACGCCTCATCTTTTACAAACAGGCAAAAATCGTCATTCCAGCAGCCGATATCGAATTGGCTATCAGTTCGCTAGCAAAATTGTAGTTGAAATTAGTTGATATGCTCGAACGACCCTGGATTGTGGTCTTTTTTCCCAGTGTCGAGGGGCAAACGACGATCGGTAGGCTTGAGGTTACAATTGTTGCCCTCATTCGATTTTGTTGCTTTATTATTGTTTGTCAAGCTTTGTTTGAAACCAGCAGAGTTGCGCACAACCGAGTTGTCGAGTACCGAAAATGTATCCGAAAGACCAACTGCCCTCGCACCAAAAATCAATTCATTGCTTTCGGTGGGTAAATCAATATTGCTGGCTTTTGCTTGTGGTATTTGTTTGTCAATCTCGGTTCGATTGCTTTTTTGCAAAACCTCCGTTTCGTTGCCCGATGTTGCAAGAAACACAAACAACAATACTATTAGTAGCGTTGTACCCAGTATCGATAGCGTTATTTGTGCCATTTTTAGTTTCATGCAAACTTGTTGTCTTCGACTTGAATTAATGTGCAAATGTAGAATAGTTTTTGAATCGAAAATTTATTTTTATGCGAATGACCATATTTTGTGATGAAATGCAATCTTGGTTATATGCAAAAGTGTTGAAAATCAGAGTTATATGCGAATGCGTACTATTTGAGTAAATTATGTATTTTTACACAAAAAACCATGCGGACATTTCTGCTGTTTCTATTTGTCGGTTCTTTTTTGGTGGTTCATGCTCAAACTAAGTATTGGGTTTATCTAGCCGATAAAGATACTGTGGGTTTCAATCCCTATCGTTTTTTCGATTCAAAAGCTATCGAACGACGCAATTTGCTTGGAATATCGCTGTACGATATCACCGATATGCCTGTAAATCAGCAATATGTTAATGCTCTGGCCGATAAATCCTATTCTGTTATTTATGCATCGCGCTGGTTCAATGCTGTGTGTTTGCTTGCCGATAATTCTCAGATTGAATCAATTGTAAGATTGCCTTTTGTTACTTTGGTCGAGCAAGCTACAGGTGGTTATTTCACCATGGCCTCCGATAGCAACTACATCAATGAAAGAGAATTGGTCGATTCAACATTAATAATCAAACAACTCGAAATAATGGAGGGAAGTTTGTTTCGCGAAAATGGCTTCACTGGCAAAGGAATTCGAATTGCTATTTTCGACGGTGGTTTTCCCAATGTGGATGTTTTGCCTTGCTTTAACTACATTCGAGAAAACAAACGAATCATAAAAACTTGGGATTTTGCTCGCAACAAAGAAAATGTTTACGATTTCAATTCGCACGGAACTACCGTAATGTGCTGTATTGCTGGAATCAACGACGATGGAACGCCATTTGGACTAGCCACCGATGCCGAATTTTTGCTTGCACGTACCGAAGTGAATCCCGAACCATTTTCGGAAGAAGAAAACTGGGTTGCAGCACTTGAATGGGCCGATGTTAATGGTGCTGATATCGTAAACAGCAGTCTCGGATATACCAACAATCGCTATTTTCCATACGAAATGGACGGAAAAACCAGTTTCGTTACCCGCGGGGCCAATATGGCTGTGGCAAAAGGAATTTTGGGGGTAAATGC
>DYON01000196.1 GCA_020720525.1 Acetofilamentum sp. | reverse complement strand
AAATTTTCAGGCAAGTAATATTTGCGTTCTCGCTTCTCTTCATTTGCAATTAAAAAGTAACTTTGCATGACCATTCAATTATGCCGTCGTATAACAAATTTTCGCAACGAAAGATTTTTTTCTTTTCCCTGTTTGTATTTACGGGTTTGGCTTTTATTGTCCGTCTTTTTTATATTCAAATAGTTAACGATAAGTACAAAGTCTCGGCCGACAAAAATGCTTTGCGATATATTTACGACTATCCAGCACGAGGACTTATTTACGATAGGTTTGGCAAGCTGATGGTTTACAACAAAGCAACTTTCGATTTGATGGTTATTCCGCGCGAAATTGAAAAACTCGACACCGTTGGCCTTTGCGATTTATTGGGAATTGATCGACCTGAATTCGACAAGCGACTCAAAAAAGCAAAAGATTATTCGGGCTATCAGCCAACCATTTTCGATAGCGATTTGCCTGCAATTACTTACAGTCGTTTTCAGGAACAACAATTTCGCTTCAAAGGTTTTTATATTCAAGGACGCACCATCCGAACCTACCCAATGCCTATTGCAGCACACACATTGGGCTATATTGGCGAAGCTTCTCCTGCGGTGGTTGAAGCCGATAAATATTATCGACCCGGCGATTACATTGGGATAAACGGGTTGGAAAAATCGTACGAAAACGAATTGCGTGGACAAAAAGGACTTCGTGTGGTTGTGGTCGATGTTCACAACACTGTTCAGGGGAGCTACAAAGATGGTAGCTACGACCGTACTTCTATTGCCGGAAAAGATTTGTTTACCACCATCGATGCCGAATTGCAATTGTATGGCGAAAGTTTAATGATGAATAAACGTGGTGGTATTGTGGCGATTGAACCTGCAACTGGCGAAATACTTGCAATTGTGAGTAGCCCTTCTTACGACCCTAATTTACTTGTTGGTCGCGACCGATCAAAAAACTATGTGGCTCTGCAAAACGATGCCGAAAATCATCCTCTCTACAATCGAACAATCATGACTCGCTATCCACCAGGAAGCACATTCAAGGTCGTAAATGGTTTGGCAGCTTTGCAGGAAGGAATCCTCGACGACAAAACTGTATTTCCTTGCTATGGCGGCTATTCGCTTGGAAACCACACTATTGCATGCCATAGTCATCCAAGCCCTTTGGCAATTCGCTCGGCTGTTCAGTATTCGTGCAACACTTGGTTTTGTTGGGCATTTAAAAAATTTGTCGATAACGACCGATTCTCTTCCTCGCGCGAAGGGTACGATCGTTGGCGAAAATACATTATGAAGATTGGTTTTGGTCATCCACTCGGAATCGATTTGCCCAACGAGTTTGGAGGAAATGTGTCGGAGGTGGATTACTACGACAAAATGAAAGGAAATAGGCAATGGCGAGCCAACTCAATTATCTCGGTTGCAATTGGACAGGGCGAAATAGGCGCAACTCCGCTGCAATTGGCCAATTTGGCTGCCATAATTGCAAACAGAGGCTACTACATTACTCCTCACGTGGTAAAGGCTATTGGAAGTGCCGATAGTTTAAATACGAAATATATGAAGCGCCACGAAACTGACATCGACCCAAAATACTACGAAATTGTTATCGATGGGATGGAAATGGCCGTGCTGAGTGGAACCGCTACCAATGCACAAATTCATGGCATAACTGTTTGCGGAAAAACGGGAACAGCGCAAGATCCTCCGCGCAAAAACCACTCGGTGTTTATTTGTTTTGCTCCTCGAGTCAATCCCAAAATTGCGGTGGCTGTATTAATTGAAAACTCGGGTTTTGGGGGCGATTGGGCTGCTCCTGTTGCTAGTTTGATGATTGAATATTTCATTAATCGAAAAATTGATCGCAAAGATGTGGAATATCGCATGATGAATGCTGTTTTGCTTAATACTAAAAAATGAACCAACTCGAAGCCAGAAACGGAAAAATAGACTTCGGGGTGTTATTTGTAATCCTCGCTCTGATGGCTATTGGCTGGTTAAGTATTTTTGCAACTGGCTACAAAGAGGGCGATTTTAGCATTTTCGATTTCTCGAAAGCTTATGGTCGCCAATCGGTTTGGATAATCACTTCGCTGGTGCTGGGTCTTATGATTATGTTTGTCGATGTGCGTTTCCTTCCTCGAATGGCATTTCCCTTTTTTGTGGGGGTGCTTGGTTTGCTTTTTTTAGTGCTTGCGCTTGGTACGGTTATTTCGGGTAGCCGCTCTTGGATCGATTTAGGTGCTGGTATTCGCTTGCAACCTTCCGAGTTTGCCAAATACGCTGTTGCTTTGTTTTTTGCTAAATACCTGAGTGTGCCTAGCGTTTCGTTCGACAATTCAACACACCGTCGAAACATGTTGCTTATTGTTGCTATTCCTGCTTTGCTCGTCTTTTTTCAAGGCGACACTGGCTCCGCCATCGTTTTTGGATCGTTTATTCTTGTTTTCTATCGAATTGGAATGCCCGGATTTTACGTTTTCCTTGTTTTTTACATTACCGCATTGTTTGTTGCAACATTGCTGATCAAACAATTCGTGTTGCTCATTTTACTACTTGCCATTTTTTCAGCTCTGATTTATTGGTCGCGAAAAAAGCGCACCGAAATCATTCGGTTTTTACTTATGCTTTTTTTGTCGACCGTTTTTATTGTGAGCGTAAATTATATTTTTAGCGATGTGTTGAAACCTCATCAAAAAGACCGCATTAATGTGCTTATTGGCAAAGAATACGACCCGCGCGGTTCGGCTTTTAATGTCAATCAGTCCCTTATTGCTATTGGGTCGGGTAGCTTCGACGGTAAAGGATTTTTGCAGGGAACTCAGACCAAATATAATTTTGTTCCAGAGCAAAGCACCGATTTTATTTTTTGTACTATCGGCGAGGAATGGGGATTTATTGGGAGTTCGGTCACAGTGTTGCTGTTTGTGTTCTTACTTATCAGGCTGATTGTAATGGCTGAAAAGCAACGTTCCGAATTCAGTAAATACTACATCTATTCAATTGCGGCCATCTTTTTTGTTCATTTTTTGGTGAATATTGGGATGACCATTGCTGTGGTACCAGTTATTGGTATTCCGCTGCCATTTGTTAGTTACGGCGGCTCGGCTATGTGGGCTTTTTCGCTCATGATGTTCACCGTGCTCAAACTCGATATGCATCGCAATTCGGTGTTGTAAATCGTTTGACATGATAGAAGCAAAACGTCTCTTTATTGCCATTCCCTTTTTGCCCAACCAATCGATGCTCGACGAATTGGCGAAAATTAGACAAACTCTCGCAGCCGATTCAATTAATTGGATTGCACCACATCAGTTTCATCTTACATTGAAGTTTATTGGCGAAACGCCTGTCTCGAAAATAGAATCGATTGAAAATGCAATGAAAAAAGCATTTTTAAATGCCAAATCGTTCGACATTAGCCTTGAATTGCTCAAAATATTTGGGTCGGAATATAAACCAAGGGTTATTTGGACTCGTTTTTGTCCAGAAGAAACTGCTAAAGATTTTTTTGGAAAGCTGAAAACCGAAATGGAGTCCATTGGAATCGAATACGACCGACAAAATTTTGTTCCGCATATTACGTTAGGACGAATCAGAACTATTCACGACCGCAGATTGCTGAAATTGGTTACCGAAAAATACGATGGTTTTGTGTTCGATAAGTCGGTTGCCAACGAAGTGTTGCTCTACGAAAGTATTCTAAAGTCCGATGGCTCCGAATACCGTATTCGGTTTAGAAAAAGCCTAATTTAGGATTGCCGAAATGGCCTGCAAAATAGCATGTATTGATTTGTTGATTTCTGAAAATGGACATTATTTCGCTGGGCAACTATGCAAAAATCGTTGCATTCTCGGCAATTGGGCAAAAACAAAGTAAGGTTGTCTCAGAAAGCGTTTTGGCTCTAAATCAGCAATCTTAGCGGCTCAAGCGTTTACGCTCAGTGTGATCGAGAACCGTTTTGCGCAAGCGCAATGCAAGTGGCGTTACTTCGAGTTGTTCGTCGTCCGA
Organism: Acetofilamentum sp.; assembly: GCA_020720525.1. GTDB lineage: Bacteria > Bacteroidota > Bacteroidia > Bacteroidales > DTU049 > GWF2-43-63. Next base: position 1,050 of record DYON01000196.1, on the reverse strand, counting down.
CAAATATTCCATGGCTTCTTCGAGCGAAAAACGACGAGGCGGAACCAAGATGGCTTTGTCGTCGCTACCAGATGCGCGCATATTGCTCATTTTCTTGGTGATAACCACATTTACAATCAAGTCGTCTTGGCGAATATGCTCGCCAATAACTTGGCCAGCATACACGTTTTCGAAAGGCTCAACAAAGAAATGACCACGATCTTGAAGTCTGTTGAGCGAATATGCAATGGCCTGACCAGTTTCCATGGCAATCAATGCACCATTGCGTGTAACAGGCATATCGCCTTTAATGGGTTCAAAACCTTTGAATCGATGCGAAATAACCGATTCGCCTTCGGTGGCTGTAAGCACAACATTGCGCAAACCAAACAATCCACGTGCGGGAATCGAAAATTCGAGTCGTGTACGATCGCCACGGTTTTCAATATCAATAATTTCTCCTTTTCGGGTCGTTACAACATCAATCACGCGGCCGCTGAAATCGGATTTTACATTAATTGTGAGAAATTCGATTGGCTCGCATTTAACCCCGTCAACTTCTTTGATAATAACTTTGGGCTGTCCAACTTGCAACTCATATCCCTCGCGACGCATGGTTTCGATAAGGATGCTGAGGTGAAGAACCCCACGACCAAACACCAACCACGAATCGGCCGATGGAGAATCTTGAACGCGAAGAGCAAGATTTTTCTCGGTTTCTTTGTAAAGACGGTCGCGAACATGGCGCGAAGTAACAAATTTTCCATCTTTGCCGTAGAAAGGCGAGTTGTTTATGGAAAACATCATATTGATTGTTGGTTCATCTACATGGATGGGCGGAAGTGCTTCAGGATTTTCGGCATCGGCAATTGTGTCGCCAATTTCAAATTGCTGAGGACCAAAAATTGCACAAATTTCGCCAGCATAAACAGTGGTTTTTAAACGTTCTTTGCCAAGGCCTTCAAAAACATAAAGTTCTTTTATTTTTGTTCGAATAGATGAACCGTCCTTCTTAATAATGGATATGTCGTCGCCGGCAGTAACTTGTCCGCGCATAATACGACCAACAGC
>DYON01000548.1 GCA_020720525.1 Acetofilamentum sp. | reverse complement strand
AACGCACCTTATGAAAAATCAAAATTCTTCATCATTCAAAAAGCAGAATGGTAATGAAATACTCATTGGCGTTGGGATTGGCGTAAGCGTTGGTATTTTGGCATTTTTTTTAACTAAACCAAAACCACAACCAACAAAACCACAACCAACAAAACCAACAAAATCACAAACAATAAAAACCAATCCTATGACAGTTAAGCAATTTGTAGAAACGACAAGAAACGCTGCGATACAAACAAGTGAAAAATACGGCTTGAACGTGTATGTAACACTAGCACAATCGGCCTAGAAACAGGTTGGGGAAAATCAGCCCCAAATAACATGTATTTTGGAATGAAAGCAGGGCCGTCGTGGAAAGGTGAAAAACAATTTTTGTGGACAAAAGAATTTATAGGAGGCTCTTACATTTCAACTCAAAGATGGTTCAGAGCATACGCTCGCCCCGAAGATTCTTTCGACGATTACGGCAGGCTATTAAGCTCAAAAAACTGGTTTAAAAATGCTATTAATTATAAGAACGATACCGAGCGATACATAGCAGAAATACAAAAAGGCGGTTACGCAACCGACCCGAATTACGTATCGAAAATCCTGAAAGTAGTTGAGTTAATTAAAAAAACAAATCTTGTATAATGTTTCTATTCCTCGAAAATCCAGTACGCCCTGCAATTGCAAGTATAACGAGCTTTATTTTAGGTTTAAACATTTCGTCAAGCTACGATGCGATGTCTTTTGTCTTACAGAATACAGCTTTTGTTGTTTCTATTGCAGCTGGGCTTGTGTCCATTTATTCAATCATAAAAAAGTCGCAAAATGAACGAATTTCTAAGCGAAAAAGGTAAACGCTCGATGATGCGAGTACTTGTGCTTGCCGTCGTTGTAGTGGCTTTGTTTGTCGTGCTTTTTCAAGTCGTGAAAAGACCTGACCACTCGTTTGACTATGTTGGAGTAAGCTCGCTTTTGGCGGTTGCGTTCGGCTCTAAAATCATTCAAAAACCATTCG
>DYON01000005.1 GCA_020720525.1 Acetofilamentum sp. | reverse complement strand
CGGACAATGATCGCTGTGATAGGCATCGGGCTGAATGAAAGCGTTCTTCAGACGAGTACGCAACGATTCGGTTGCCATGATATAATCGATTCTCCATCCTTTGTTATTGGCTCTGGCATTCGCTCTGAAGCTCCACCAAGTATAATTGTGTGGTTCTTTGTTGAAATGGCGAAATGTATCAATATAATCATGATTCAAAAATTTCGTGACCCATTCGCGCTCTTCGGGCAAAAAACCCGAATTTTTGGCATTCCCAACTGGGTCGTGAATATCGATACGTTCATGGGCAATATTGTAATCGCCACACAAAAGTATGTTTGGTCTTTCCTTCCGAAGTTTCTGAACGTATTCCAAATAGTCGTTTAGCCAAACCATTTTAAAAGCCTGGCGTTCTTCGCCCGATGTACCCGATGGATGATAGACCGAAACAATACTTAAATCGCCAAAATCGGCACGAATGAACCGACCTTCGTAATCGTATTTCTCAATGCCCATACCATAAACAACATTATCGGGCTCGATGCGCGTAATAATTCCAACACCGCTGTAGCCTTTTTTCTGAGCACTATAAAAAAACGTTTTATAGCCAATTGCTTCAAACTCTAAAATCGGAATCTGATCGGGCTGCGCTTTGCTTTCTTGAATACAAACAACATCGGCATCGGATGCAGCAAGCCAATTAATGAATCCTTTTCCAATGGCAGCTCTGATGCCATTTAAGTTATAAGTGATCACTTTCATAGTTACTATTTTGAAGGTAAAAGTTTGAGATATTCGTTCCTGTCGGTAATTTTAACAACCGGATACACATTCATTTTCTGGTCGCGCCAAGCAGTGTGGTTGTAAATCCAGTTCATCTGAGCCCATTGCGATGCAGCAAATTCGGGATCGTTTTTCTTTATTGTTTCAAATTCGGCTTTTAGGGCTTTGTCGTTTTTAAACATTTCGTCGGCCAGTGGCTCGAGCACATACATTTCGCCGTATTCTTTTTGCTCGAAAATGGCATTGAAAAAGCCCCATTTGAGAAAACTGTCTTCGGAATGGGCATCGAGCAACCACACAAGAACTTTTATTTTCGATTGCTTCACTGCTACCAAGGCAGAACTGCGCGGAATCACCATGGTAGTATCAAATTCCGAAATGGCGAAATTTGGGCGAAAACATCCTTCGTAGCTCATTTTCGGAAACGAAACGTCCGAAAGTCGTGAAGCAGTACATTTCACTTCTTGGTTATCAGTTGTTCTAATAATGCTTATTCCATGCAACTGCAAACGGTCAATAACGATACCCCATTCCACTGGAACCACATAAGCAATGGGCAAATCGATGCTATCGTCAACCACAATTTTGTTGAACAATTGAATTTGCCAAATTTCGGGTTTGGTATTGTCGTACTTATAATAAATACCGCCAGTTGTTTTACTTTTAATGGTATCGTATTTCATTCCGTTGAATTCAACTAGAACGCTGTCGTTCATACTTGTGGTAAGCGAAATGGGGAAAGGCTTTCCGATAAAATCGTCGCTTACTCTTTTGCGGTCGGCTTTCGCTAGCATAGCTAAGTACGATTCGGCATTTTCGGCCAAATATTGAAAAGTGAACAACAACATTCGCTGCGTTGCATCAACCCTAATTTTGTATGGCTTGAGCATGTGTGTTTCTATAAGCAAACAGGGGCGGTCGGTCAGCAAAGTGTAGCCATGCGACAACATAGGACGCGAAGCATACATCAGCAAGCCACTTTTGGGATTGTGCCATTGCCTAAAAGCAACATACGGATAAATAGGAAAGCCAGCTTTGTCCATTTGGTTGGTTGCAAAAGGAATGTAGTTTTCGGTGCACCACGAAGCAATGCCAGCATCGAGTGTTTGAAATGCATCGAGTCCATAGGTGAGCGGATACACATAATCGGCGCCATCGGTTGTGTGGCAATCAATCATAAAATCGGGATTGATTGAGTTGTAAAGATTAAGCCATGCTTGCATTTCTGGGGCGTCGGCTTTCATAAAATCGCGATTCAAATTCAAATTCTGCGCTGTGGTTCGCCAGCCCATTTGTTCGGGTCCGTTCTGATTAATTCTATTATAGCGACCAAAACGCTTCAATCCATCCACATTGAAAGAAGGGATAAACACAATCCTTACTTTGTCGAGCAAAGGTTTCAGCGTTGGATAGGTAAGAACATCGCGAATAAACAGAAATCCAGCCTCAACTCCTTCGGGCTCTCCAGGATGAATTCCTGCCTGAATCCAAAGTGTGAGCTTATTGTTGTTTTGGGTTCTGTTATCAATCAACAAATATGGCAAATCACTTCCCTGGGCCGATTTTCCAAAAGTAAAATACTGTACTTCGTCGAACAACGAATCGACAAGATGGCAATATTGAATCACCTCATCGTAGGTCATCGTAACATTGTAATCCATCGATTCATAGGGGATATTGAAGAATTTATCTTGCGCAAACAAATTGGTCGATAGCCATTGAATGGCAATTACCAACAATATAATTTTTTTGATTTTCATTTCTTTTTCATTGTTTGTTCATCCAACATTTGTTTTTCGACAGAATCCCGAGCAATCTCAATAGCTAAATTGAGTTTTTGCTGCAATATTTCTTTGTCGGGCAAAGCTGTCAGATATTCTGCAACTTTAATCTGTTCATGGCTATCGAGCATCAAATAGCTAATTTGCTCGCGCGATTTTTCCGAACAAAGAATCAATCCAACTGGCTTGTTTTCGCCTTCTTTTTGTTCATTAACCTCCAGCCACCGCAAGTACAATTCCATTTGCCCTTTGTATGCAGCTTTAAACTTATCGAGCTTCAAATCGATTGCCACAAGACATTTCAGTCCACGATGATAGAACAGCAAATCAATATAAAAATCCTCATTATCAATCACAATGCGCTTTTGACGAGCAAGAAACGCAAAGTCGCTTCCCATTTCAGTTAGAAAGCGTTGCAAATTCGATAAAATGGCCGATTCCATATCTTTTTCTGAAAACAAATCGCGTAATCCCAAAAAATCGAGAAAATACGGGTCGCGAAAGGCTAAGTCGGGAGTTAACTTTTGCTCATTTTTAACAATTTGAAGATCATTTTTAATAGTGAGTTCAGGCTTTTTGCTTATGGCTGTTCGCTCGAATAGCATACTGCTAATTCTTTCCTGAAGAGTTCGAACACTCCATCGCTCATAGATGCATAGTTGTGTATAAAACTCTCTTTTCAATTCGTTATGAACATATATAATTGTGTATAAATGCGACCAGCTCAATTGTGCAGACAGTGCCTGCACAATTTCCAAATCAGGATACACATCATTGAATTTGATGAAATTATGCAAATTCCGCTTACTAAATCCATTGCCAAACTTGAGAGATAAGTTACGACTCAAATCCTCCACAACACGCTTCCCATAATCTGCTCTACTTTTCAGAAGTAACTCCTCATTAATCTGCTTGCCAATATTCCAATAGAGCAGAGTAAGTTCGCTATTGACAGCCAATGCTACTCTCTGCCGAGTAGTTTCGATAAGCGAAACAATCGACAAAAGCAATTCATTCTCTTGATCTGGAATCTTTTTCATGGTTTTCTTAAACGCTTTTCATACTCAGATTAATTCTCTTTCGAGGCTTATCCACTTCGAGAACACGCACCTGCACCTTTTGATTTAGCTTGAGCACCTCGGAAGGATCGGCAATATATCGGTCGGCAATCTGACTGATGTGCACCAACCCATCCTGATGCACACCTATATCGACAAAAGCTCCAAATTTGGTAATATTGGTTACAATGCCGGGCAACACCATTCCAACAATCAAATCGTCGATGCTGTGAACATTCTGATCGAATTCAAACATCTCAAATTTTTGTCGAGGGTCGCGACCAGGCTTTTCGAGTTCCTTTAAAATATCGTTGATGGTAGGCAATCCAAACTGCTCCGAAATGTATTTTTGAGGCACAATTTGAGCTCTGAGCTCTTTGTTTTGAATCAGGTCGGCAACAGTGCAATTTGAATCTTTGGCCATTTTTTCTACAATGTGATAGCTTTCGGGATGCACTGCCGATGAATCGAGTGGGTTTTTTGCATCTTTTATTCGTAAAAATCCAGCCGCTTGCTCAAACGCCTTGTCGCCAAAACGTTTTACCTTCAGCAACTCTTTACGAGCCGTGAAAGCACCTTTTTCTTTTCGGTAATCGATAATATTTTGAGCCATCACAGGTCCTATACCAGAGACATACGTGAGCAATTGCTTACTGGCAGTATTGAGTTCTACACCAACACTGTTCACGGCACTCATAACCGTATCGTCGAGTTTTTCTTTCAGCATATTCTGGTCAACATCGTGCTGATACTGCCCCACCCCGATGCTTTTTGCATCAATCTTCACGAGTTCTGCCAATGGATCCATCAATCGACGGCCTATTGAAACTGCTCCTCGAACAGTAACGTCGTAATCGGGAAACTCTTCGCGAGCCACATCGCTTGCCGAATAAATGGAAGCACCCGATTCGTTCACCGCTATAGCAATCACTGGTCGGCTAAATTGAATTCGCTTGATAAAGGCTTCGGTTTCGCGCCCTGCAGTGCCATTTCCAATAGCAATTGCATCCACTTTGTATGCTTCCACCAAATGATCAATTTTATTAAGCGCTTCTTTCACCTTATTTTCGGGCGGATGCGGATAAATGGTTTCGTTGTGCATCAAGCTTCCGAGAGGATCGAGTACAACAACCTTGCAGCCAGTACGAAAACCCGGATCGATTGCAAGCACCGTTTTCTGTCCTAGAGGCGAACTCAAGAGCAGCTGCCGAACATTGTCGGCAAACACATTAATAGCTTCTTTATCGGCTTTTTCTTTATAAAATTTCCGAGTTTCGGTTTCAATTGACGGTTGAAGCAATCGTTTATAACTGTCTTCGAGAGCTGTAATAACTTCGTTGGCAATATCGTTTTGCGAATTCACAACACGACGTTCAATGAGCGTAAGTGCTTTTTCCGATTCTGGTTCAATCGAAACCCTTAAAAAGCCTTCGTTTTCGCCACGAAAAACAGCTAAAATCCTGTGCGAAGGCGATTTTGCAAGCGGTTCGGCCAGAGCAAAATAATTTTCGAACTTGGCTCCATCGGCTTCTTTTCCCTTCACAACTTTCGACGAAACAATTCCTTCGCGAACAAAAAGCGATCGCAAATCGGCACGAACGCGAGCATCTTCGCTAATCCATTCGGCAATAATATCGCGAGCTCCAGCAATAGCTTCTTCTTCGGATGCAACACCTTTTTCTTCATTAACAAAATGCCGAGCAGCCACCATCAGGTCGAATGGTTGCTGCATAAAAATACGTTTTGCCAGAGGCTCCAAGCCTTTGGCAACAGCCACAGTAGCGCGTGTTTTGCGCTTTGGACGATAAGGCAAGTACAAATCTTCCACTTCGGGCATGGTTGAGGCATTGCGAATTTTCGATTCCAACTCTGGGGTTAGTTTCCCTTGCTCCTCAATGCTTTCGAGCACTACTGTGCGTCGCTTTTCGAGCTCGGTAAGCTGATGCAAGCGCGTTTTGATGGACATAATCTGAACTTCGTCGAGACTGCCTGTCATTTCTTTGCGGTATCGCGAAATAAATGGAACTGTGGCGCCCTCGCCAAGAAGTTTGATGGTATTGGCAACCTGAGTTACCTTAAGTCCCAGTTCTATACTAATAATGTCGGTGAATGATTTCATGTGTCAAAAATAATGAAATTTAGTCATCCCTATTAAAAAAGAACTTTCAAGTTGCAAAAAAATAGAAACTGAAATTAATTTCATTTTGGCTATATCTTATATTTTTCATGTACTTATAGTCATTTTTAAATTCTTTTATTGCTATTTCATGAAAATAAATTATATTTGTAGCCAAAATAAAATTCGACATGGACGAAATAATTGGTCGATGGGAAGAGATTGACAACATTCGACAAGTTGAAAACTCGAAAAAATCGGAGTTTCTAGCTCTCTTCGGACGAAGAAGAATAGGAAAAACGTATTTGATTCGTGAGATGTACAAAAGCAAATTTACATTTCATATAACTGGACTCGCTAATGTGAGCATGAAGCAACAATTGATGAATTTCCATTTAACGCTCAACGATTTCGACCCATCAACCGAAAGAGAACCAGCAGCTAACTGGATGATTGCTTTGCGGCAACTTTCCGACTTCATCGGCAAATCGACTCAAAAACGCAAAATCATTTTCATTGATGAGCTGCCATGGTTCGACACCATGCATTCCGATTTTATTCAAGCGCTTGAGCATTTCTGGAACAATTGGGCATCGGCCCGAAAAGATATTTTTCTAATAGTTTGTGGTTCTGCAACATCGTGGATGATAAACAAACTTATCAACAACAGAGGTGGGCTTCACAATCGTGTAACCCATCGCATAAGCTTGGCTCCATTTACATTAAGTGAATGTAGAGCATTTTTGAGGCACAAAAAAATCAACCTAAATGAATATCAGATCGTTCAACTCTATATGGTTTTCGGAGGAGTACCATATTACTGGGATAAAGTAACGAAAGGAAAAAGTGCTGCACAGATTATTGAACAAGAGTGTTTTTCGACAAATGGCTCACTAAACAATGAATTCCAAAATATTTTTCGTTCACTTTTTAGAAATCACGAACGGCATGTTAGCATTGTTAAAGCACTTGCCACTAAAGCTAAAGGACTTACACGCGAGGAACTATCCAGTCAATCAAAAATCGCCAATGGAGGCGGGCTTACTCGACTACTCGACGAGCTAGAAGCTTGCCATTTTATTTCACGATACAATCCTTTCGGCCGAAAAAGTCGCGAAAGCCTGTATCAGCTTACCGACATGTTTTCACTTTTCCACTTTCGCTTCATCCAGAATTCAAACAAGAAAGACCGTGACAATTGGCTCAAAGCAATAGATAACCCAAAGCAAAGAGCATGGTCGGGCTACGCATTCGAACAGGTTTGCTTGCACCACATTCCTCAAATTAAAAAAGCCTTGGGAATTTCGGGTGTTGAAACCCACACTTCGGCGTGGCGAAGTCAAAACAACGATAAAGCGGCGCAAATCGACCTCATTATTGATAGACGCGACCAAATTATCAACATCTGCGAAATGAAATTTTCAGTCGAACCATTCATTGTTTCGAAAAAATATGCGGATGAATTACGGCGAAAAATGGCCTATTTTGCTCACGAATCCAAAACACGCAAAACGGTGTCACTCACAATGATTACTACATTTGGAGTCGAAAACGAAATTTATTATGGCGACCTGATTCAACACAACTTAAAAATGGAGCTGTTGTTTGAAAAGTAGATTTAACCCGAAACCACCAAACTCATTGCATTGCCACCAAATCCGGTTGCATTTATCAAAATAGTTTCGGGCTTTGAATCATGCTGGGCAACATAGGTTTGGTAAGGAATTTCAGGAATTATTGCTCCAGCAAACAATTCGGCAGCAACTTTCAAATTGAGCATCGAAGAAGCAGCGTAGGTATGCCCTGTGAGCCATTTTGAGCTGAAAACTGGAATATGGTTGCCACAAATTGCTCTAATTGCATTCAGTTCGGCTCGATCGCCCTTCAAAGTTCCAGGAGCATGAGCCAAAACCAAATCGATATTTTTTTCTTCGGGAAGACTATCCAAAGCCATTTTCATCGAAGCAAGCAGTGGACCTCCATCGGTAGCAATTCCAGTGGCCGAAGGCGGCAATTGGTGCGCATAACCAATCGATTCAATCACCAAATCGCCTGTTTTCAAAAAATCGAATAGCATCACACAAATTCCTGCTCCTTCCGAAAGAACAAATGTGTTTTCGTTGTCAGCGTTGAAAGGTCGGCAAGGAAATTCACTTGCTTTGTATTGCGAAGCAATTCCCAAAGCTTCAATCTGAGCAATTGTGAATGGTGTTACAGCTGCTTCGGCAGCACCACAAACTACTGCATCGGACATTCCTGAGCGCAACCACGCAATGGCATTGGCAATAGAAGCAATTCCTGTTGAACAAGTTAGTGAGTGATCGATAGTAATAATGCTTTCGGAATCGAGCATCGAAGCTACAACCGACGACAAATTGGCCTGCGTTGTTAGCGGCGAAGCAATTACTGGAACCGAGCCTGTTTCCAGAAACTGTTGATGCAAATCTTCGCTCAGCTGCGTACCTCCACGCGAAGAGCCGAGGTTAACCATCACTTTTCGTCCGGCGAGTTCCGAATGGTCTAGTTTCGAAGCAAGCCACGAAGCCATTTTCACCATGCGGTCGGTTCTCTTCAACGGAGGATAGCTTTTACTCCACAAGCTCATTTCGGAATCAAGCTCCTGCGGAATCAACCCTACGGGCAATTTTTGCTGCACAAAGCACTCTTCAATGGGTCGATTAGAAGCTAAAACTTGAGTTCCACGATTGCAGACTACATTAAGATTACGAATGATTAGTTTCTTCTTCATGGTGAAAATGCTTGTGCAAAAGTAACACAAAACAAAAACTTCTCAATTGCATCACAACATTGTTGCGCCAAAATCCAAAAATGCTATTCGTCTATCCGCACTGGCACAAAGCCAAAACTTTGAGCATTTGAACTTACATGCAAATAGAAAATGCCACACAGACCAGCAGGCAAACTCATCGAATACACGTTCCCATCAGCGATAAAGGATTCCCTTTTAAAAACAGAACCAGCTACATCGCACAAATACAATTCAGTTTTTGAGCCTTGAAACGACTTTGGCAACTTCACATTTATCAAATCGCATGCAGGATTTGGAAATACTGCAATATCTATATTAACAATTTGAATATCGCTTAACGAAGCGGTAACAAAGTTGCAATTACCATACAACCCAGCAATAAAAACTGGCATACTGGCAACAGTAGATAGAGTATCGAGGCTAAATGCCGAAGCAACATAATTGCAGGCGAGCCCCAACGAATCGGGATTATTTATAACACAAAGACTGGTTGAAGTATAATCACCATTAGGAAAATAAATTTTTCCATCAGGAGCAAGCTGTAAAGGCTTATAAAGAATAGAAACAGCTGAAATTTCAATGGCACTTGCGCCAACGTTCGGTGCCTGCGTGTCGAACTGATACAATTTTGTGTCGGGTGGATCATTCGAAAGAGTATAAAGATAGCGACATCCTGCCGAAAAAGAACAGCCCCACGAATACTTATTCAAGTTGCGATAATTGCTAACAATACCTGTTGAATTATCGAAATCGTAAAGCATAGTTCGAAATGTTGTTGCGTATGCAATTAAATCTCCATCAACAGTTGCCTGCATCTGACCAGCATTGCTATAAACATACTCCCCAACCGAGCTAATTATTGGGGTTTGTATTCCCAATGGATTGATTAAGTATGAGTAGAATTTATCGTTGTCAATTCCATGTACAATTAACCAGTAATCGCGCCCATTTGAATGACGAATTCCGCAAATAGATTCAGCAAGCGTGTCTTCGAGAAAAACATTTTTTGTTGTAACATCACCCAAACCTCCATCGAGTGTCATATCTACAATCGAATACCGCAATCCACCAGCAAATGAATTCTCCGCACAATCGAGTGTAAAAACATAGAACAAACCTGCACCCGAAGGCGATGGAACAATTAAACATCCCTGTGCCGAGCTGTTGCAACCACTTGTAGAATCGAGATTCCCATTAGGCATGAGCTGATTGTTTCTGTTCCATACACCACCATGGTTCATTCCTGTCCCAGTAAGCAACTTACCTCCATTTGTAAAAAACAAAAGATTTCCGTCTAAATCGCAAATCGAAGACGACCCCTCGTATGATCTGAGTGCACTATTGTATTGTAAAATAGGCTGACCCGAATTAAAATCAATTTGGACGTTGTTCCCAAAAATCCAAATATTATTTTGTTTCTGTCCATAAATACAACCGAAACCAAAAATCAACAATAGCAAAAAAAGGTTTATTTTTTTCATCGGAATAAAATATGCGGCAAGTTAGCAAAAAATCACTTTGCAAGAAATAATTCTGAAATCTCAAAAAAAACATCGGGCTGCTCGGCATGTAGCCAATGAGTGGCATTTTCGATGGTTTCGAGGCTATAGTTCGGAAAATGCTGTTTAATTGCAGAAAAATGATCTTCCGTTACAAATTCACTTAAAGAACCACGAATAAAAAGTGTTGGTTTTTCGTAAACTGAACGCTCGGAAACATCGAATCCGAATATTCCAGCAATATTTTCGGAAATAGCATCTAAATTCAACTTCCAAGCAAACCTATCGTCGCGTAAACGGGTAATATTTTTTAAAACCAGGCCAACTATTCCTGCATTTTGAATTTTTTCGAAAAGGTGCTTTTCAATTTCGCTTCGGTTGGAAAATTTGTCAAAATCGACCGATTTCATTGCTTCTAAAATCTCGGAATGACGTGTTGGCGGATATACAACCGGACTGATATCGGCAACAACCAATTTTTCAACCCGTTGCGGATTTTCCAAAGCAAAAAGCATTGCCAGCTTTCCGCCCATGCTGTGTCCCATCAATTTTGCAGTTGATAAACTTAAATCGTCGAACAACTCTTCAATATCTTCGAGCATGGAGGCATAAGTAAAAACGTCGGAATGCATCGACTGACCATGATTGCGCAAATCGGGAATCACAACATGGTATTTATCGGCATAGCGCCTGCCAAGGCTACCCCAATTGTCGCTTAGTCCAAAAAGGCCATGCAAAATAAACAACACGTTGTTGCCCGAGCCCATTTCGCGATAAAACAATTTCATCCAATTTTTAATTGACGCAAATACATTTGAATGGTATTTTCTAAACCAAAATACAATGCATCGCTAATGAGAGCATGCCCAATTGAAACTTCCAACAATCCAGGAATATTTTCAGCAAAATATTTCAGGTTTTCGAGGCTTAAATCGTGCCCAGCATTGATTTCCAAACCAACTTTTTGAGCGGCAATGGCAGCTTGAATAAAATCGGCAATAGCTTTCTGTTTATCAGCTGGATAATTGGCTGCGTAAGGTTCGGTATATAATTCAATGCGGTCGGTTCCGGTTTCCAATGCTTTATAGATATTGCTAATTTCGGTTTCAATAAATATTGAAGTGCGAATATTTTTGGAATGAAAAAGCGAAATAGTATCTTTCAAAAAAGCCAAATTTGCGTCAACCTTCCAGCCAGCACTCGAAGTTAATGCTTCGGGCGGATCGGGGACCAACGTTACTTGTTCGGGAACAATTTCAAGCACCAAATCGATAAATTGCTTCGAGGGATAGCCCTCGATGTTAAATTCGGTAGTTACCAGCTTTTTCAAATCGTACACATCGGCATAACGAATATGTCGTTCGTCTGGGCGCGGATGAACAGTAATTCCATGAGCTCCAAAGCGCTCGCAATCGGCTGCAACATGCAACAAATTTGGAACATTTCCGCCCCTTGCATTGCGCAGTGTTGCTATCTTATTGATGTTTACACTCAATCGGATCATGGCAAGTTTTTTGCAAAGTTAATACTTTGCTTGCTGAAAAAGTATATTTTTGCCCAACCAAAGTTTGTATGAATCTATTTGCATCAGATATAAAGCCATCGGCAATACCCAGTGTTAAAACTAGCACTTCGGCTTCGGATGCGCTTTCCATCATGGAAGAGTACAAAGTTTCGCAGCTTGCAGTAGTAAACAACGAAGAATTCCTCGGGCTTGTTGCCGAAGACGATTTACTCGAGCTCTCCGATTATGCCGAACCAATCGGAGCCATCAAGCTAACCATTCAGGGTGCTGCTGTAAACGAAAAATCGCATATTTTCGACATTTTGCGAACTTTGCACCAAAACAACCTTTCTTTGGTTCCTGTGGTCGATAATAAAAACAATTATCTTGGTTGTTTGTTCATTGCCGATATTATGAATGCCATCAGCGAATTGCTTTCGGTTAGCAATCCTGGAGGTATTATCATTCTCGAAATGAATGTTTCGGACTACTCTCTCACACAAATTTCTTCCATTATTGAATCGAACGATGCTTTGATTATTGCCTCGTTTATTCAAACCAGTCCAAATTCGACTCTGATGCAGGTGGTTCTTAAAGTAAACAATCCCGATATTGGCAAAATAATCCAAACTTTCAATCGCTACGAATACAATGTTGTAGCTTCGTTTGGCGAAGATATGATCGACGACATTCTGCGCGACCGATACGATTTGCTCATGCGTTATCTCAATATGTAATCAATTTGAAGTTTTTTTCTTTATTTTTTTTCTTGCTCTCCCCACTTCTGCAATATGCAACCGAAGCCGATAGTGTTTTTGTTGTAAAAAGTATTGTTTGCGAAGGGAACAAAGTTACCAACGAGAAAGTAATTCTTCGCGAATTGCCTTTCGAAGTAAACGACACTATTCGATTTGCCGACACAACAATGCTGATTGAGCAAGCCGAACACAATTTGGTGAATACTTCGTTGTTTCACTTTGCAACGATTGTTTTCAATCCCGACGGTCAAGTTCATATTCAAGTTATCGAGCGCTGGTACATCTGGCCATCACCATTTATAGCTCTCGAAGAGCGAAATTTTAATGTATGGTTGCGCAATATAAGCATGGAAAAAGTTACATACGGACTAAATGCATCGCATGAAAATTTCAGAGGTCGTCGCGAAAAACTGAAAATTTTATTCAAAACTGGCTACAATCAATTATATGGCTTTTCCTATCAAAACCCACGCATCGACAAGAAACAAAATTGGGGAATTTCGCTATCTGCTGGTTTCGAGGGGAGCCACTCCATTATAGGTTCAGTCGAAAATCATGAACCCACTGGCATTAAGCTCAACAACGAATTTGCACATGCTGGACTATTCACTTCTTTTTCAATAAATCGAAGAATCGGTCTATATCAAAGCCATAATTTTAAAATCGCATTCGACCGAACTCACTTTTCAGAATCCGTATTGACCACTTTCACCCAATTTGCACCAAGTAAATTGCGCAGTGCAATTTCATTTTCCTATGTCTTAAAGCACGATCGTCGCGATTTCAAAT
Source organism: Acetofilamentum sp. (assembly GCA_020720525.1). Classification (GTDB taxonomy): domain Bacteria; phylum Bacteroidota; class Bacteroidia; order Bacteroidales; family DTU049; genus GWF2-43-63. The sequence goes on along the minus strand of DYON01000005.1, from coordinate 15,521 downwards.
CGTATCCGCTGAATGGGTGGTATGCCGACATTGAATTTAATTGGCTTGGAGCAATTCCTATCGACGGCAACAACAGCCAACTTTTCTATACAAAAAGCCATATACGCCGATATATAAAACTAAGCTCGCGTTTCTTCATAGCTTCGGGAGCAGTTCTTCTGGGAACAATTCATTCAGACCCATTTTTTCTATCAACTCAATTCATGGGTTACGATAACGATTTTTGTCGAGGATTTGGATATCAGGTTATACCCGCAAAACATTTTGCAATTCATCGCAACAATTTAAAATACAACATTTTAAAGCAAAGAAAAATTCATTTACCCCTTATTCGAACAACACGTTTCAACACAGTTCCCCTTGCATTCTATGCCAATTTATTCTACGACCACGCCTTATCGTACAAAGGAAATTTTGCCGCACTCAACCCACTTGCAGGCAAATACCTTGCTGGTTGGGGGATTGGATTAGATTTGGTTACTTATTACGATAAAGTATTTCGGCTCGAATTTACCATGAATCGGTTTCGCGAAAAAGGTATATTTTTGCAATTCACAGCTCCGATTTAAAATATCAATAGAATGAGAATTTGTGTTTTTTCGCGTGCCTATTCTTCGTCGTACAGAGATGAAATTCAAACCATTCTTGAGTTTGTAGAAAAGCACAATGGCAAAGTTCTTTTCTGTAGCAACATTCAAAAGGAAGTTAAATCGGCCTTTAACCTTCCATGCAATACCGAGTTTTATGAGCTCAACGAATCTATCGAAAACCGAGCCGACCTGGTTGTGAGTTTAGGTGGAGATGGAACTTTACTCGAAACAGTCAACTTCATCAAAGACAGTCAGGTTCCAGTGCTTGGAGTTAATTTTGGACGTCTTGGGTTTTTATCGAATACTCCAAAAGAGGAATTTAGGTTTGCATTAGAAGCTTTTCACCAAGGCAACTTTTCTTTATCGAAACGAACAGTTCTTGAAATTGACGATTGTGCTACTATTTTTGGAAGCCAATTGTATGCACTCAACGATATTGCACTTCATAAAAATGATGGTAGCTCAATGATTACGGTGCAAACCTATATCAACGACGATTTCATGAATTCGTATTGGTCGGATGGCATTATCATTTCAACGCCAACCGGATCGACTGCATATTCTCTTAGTTGCGGAGGTCCTATCCTTGTTCCCGGAGCAAACAATTTGATTTTAACTCCTATTGCGCCACACAATCTTTCGGTTCGACCTGTTGTGATTTCCGACGACAAAGTGGTTACACTTATTCCCGATGGACGCTCCGACAATTTCGTTCTTTCGCTCGACTCCAATCAAACTAAAATTCAAAAAGGTCAAAAAATAACCATTCGCAAAGCAAACTTTACAATCAACTTTGTTCGCCAAGCCGACGACAGTTTTTTTAAAGTGCTTCGCGAAAAATTGATGTGGGGTGAAGATAAGCGTAACTTGTAATATTTTTTTTCGTTTAAGAGTAAAAAAATAGAACTATTGTCGTTTTTTTTGTATCTTTGTATCTTCAATTAGGAAAACTGAAATATTATGAAGTTAACTTTGATTTTCATTTTCACCCTTTTGTTGGTGGATTCTGCTGATGCGCAGCTTTGGCGTCGCGACCGAAAAGAATATGTTTTTAGCTTCGGTGCTACTAATTTTTTAGGCGATTTGGGTGGTGCCAATCAAATTGGCACTAACGGTTTTCGCGATTTAGATTGGCCTTCGACTAGGCCTCTTGTGGGTATTGGCTACAGGTATCGTACTGGAGCTCAAAACTCCGTAAAAGGCGTATTGCATGTTGGCTATCTTCATGGCGACGATGCCCTTACCGAAGAACCAATTCGTCAAAATCGCAACCTGAATTTCAGAACACCCGTTGTAGAACTTAACGGGCAGTTCGAGTGGATGCTTACTAAGCAACGCGAAGGACACATTTACAAACTTAGAGGAGTTCATGGTTGGAAAATAATTAATATTGAATCGTATGTTTTTATCGGGGCTGGTCTTTTTTGGATGAACCCACAAGGACGATATATTGATGGCACTTGGGTCAATCTAAAGCCACTAAACACCGAAGGTCAAGGAATGGTTGAAACTCGCAAACCTTACCACAGGTTGCAGTTCTCAATACCTGTTGGTGTTGGTTTTAAATATGCTATCAACCGCGAATGGTCTATTGGTTTGGAGTATGGTATTCGTAAAACCTTTACCGATTACATCGACGATGCTAGTTCAACGTATTTCGACAACGACGAAATACGCGAAAATAATGGTGACATTGCAGCCTACATGGCCGACCCTTCGCATGGTGAATTTGCAACTCAAACCTTGGCAGGCGAACAACGTGGCGACCCAACCGACAAAGATGCATTCATGTTTGCTGAGCTCACATTTTTCTACAAAATCCCTCGTGGAGGTTTTGCTATCCCGAAATTCTAATTTTGAAAAAGTCGATTGCATTCAATTGTAATAAAATTGCAGCTACCCGTTCTAATTTAGGATGGGTAGTGTTTTTATATACTAAGACATCAATTTCGTCGTTATTCATCTCAGAATGAGAAAAATTTTTGTCATCGCAATACTTCTTGTATCTGGCATTGGATGCCATGCTCAGCAACACGAATTAGGTGTTTTTGGTGGTGCTTCTTACTACATTGGCGACCTTAACCCTCAATGTCATTTGCTTCAATCGCAACCAGCTTTTGGAATTTTGTATCGCTACAACATCAACAATCGTATGGCAGTAAGGCTTCACGGTCTTTTTGGCTCGATTGAAGCAGCCGATAGCATAACCAAAAGCAACGAGGAACGCAATCTCAGTTTTCAATCACCACTGATGGAAATAGGAACTCAATTTGAATTGTCCTATAAAAAATTTCAAATTGGGTCGGATAAGCACCATTTCACCCCCTATTTGTTTGTAGGTGCAGCTTTTTACAAATTTAAACCACAAGGACTCTACAATGGCGACTGGTATAGCCTTCAAGCCCTAGGCACCGAAGGTCAAGGAACAACAGCCTACCCCAATCGCAAAACATATTCGCTTGCAGGGTTTTCGATACCTTTCGGAATGGGCCTCAAATTAGGTTTAGGAGGCTCTACTGTTGTTGGATTCGAATGGGGTCTGCGCAAAACATTTACCGACTATCTCGACGATGTAAGTACCACCTACGCCGACCCAGCTGTTCTTGCTTCTCAAAACACAGCAGCCGCAGCTGCATTGGCCGATCAGTCAACAAACGAATCAATCGAAAGAGCTGGCTTTCAGCGCGGAAATCCAAACAACAACGACTGGTATTCATTTGTTGGGTTTACTCTTTCATTTAAAATAAAAGACAAATCCGATCATTGCCCTGGTGCTACTCGCCGACGCGATAGCTTCATTAAGCAATATTTAAAAATCCTCAAAAGTCAACCTCCAGCTTCGTTTTAATGACAACCGATAAAATCAATATTTCTCATTCTGTTCCACAACATATTGCAATAATAATGGATGGAAATGGTCGCTGGGCAAAAGCTCGGGGACTCGACCGCACCGAAGGTCATAAACAAGGTGCCGAAACTGTGAAGTCGATTGTAAAAGCATCGGGCAAAGCTGGCGTTAAATACCTTACATTATTTGCTTTTTCGACCGAAAATTGGAAACGACCACAATACGAAGTTGATGCAATCATGAATCTGCTGGTGTATATGCTCGAACGCGAAACACCAGAGCTGAACAAAAACAATGTAAAGCTGATGACCATTGGCGACATTTCGCAACTCGAAGACAAGGCTAAGGCATCGTTGAAAAAATCGATCGATACAACTTCCAACAATTCTGGACTCACACTCATAATTGCATTAAATTATGGATCACGAGCCGAATTGCTACGTGCAATCAACAATTGGGCAAACGATGTAACCGCAGGCAAGGTGTTGCAAAAAAGCATCGACGAAAAAACTTTCGAAAAATATCTCTACACACACAATATTCCGGATCCAGACCTGTTGATACGTACTTCGGGAGAACAACGAATTTCGAATTTCCTTTTATGGCAATTGGCTTATTCCGAATTTTATTTTGCATCGTGTACATGGCCCGACTTTTCGGATGAGGAATTCTCGAAAGCATTAAGTACCTTTGCTGCCCGAGAAAGACGATTTGGATTGACCGGAGAACAAATTGAAAAAAACAACGACAAACCGATTTCATCATGCTGAAAAATATCGTTTTAACAACACTTGTAATATTTCTTTATACAATCTCGAACGCACAAGTCGATAAAGTAATTGGTGTTGATTATCGAAATCCACGACCATACGAAATTGCTGGTATCACTGTTAGTGGCGATTTTTCGGCAAGCGTAGATAATGTAATTTCGGTTTCGGGTTTACGAATTGGTCAAAGTATCAAAGTTCCTAGCGACGATATTAGTGGCGCAATTGAAAAGCTTTACAGCAATGGTCTTTTTGAGCAAGTACAAATTTCGGTCACTTCAGTTCAAGGAAATTTTATCTACCTCGATATTTATTTGCAAGACCGACCAAGACTCTCAAAATACAGTATAAAAGGTATAAGCAAAAGCGAAGCCGACAATATTCGCGAAAAATTGAATTTAGTTCGTGGCGACGTGGTTTCTCCTCATACCATCATGAGTTCAAAACGAATTATACGAACGCATTTTGTAGATAAAGGATTTTACAACACCACGGTAGATGCAAATCAAAAAACCGACTCAACTTCACCCAATTCAATCACGCTCGATTTTGTGATTAACAGAGGTAAAAAGCTGAAAATTAAAGAAATTGTCGTAGATGGAAATACTCAAGTTGAAGACAAAATTATTCATCGGTCGATGAAAAACACGAAGGAGAAACACATCTATCGCCTCTTTAAAGCTTCTAAATTTATACCATCCGAATTCGACAAAGACAAAGCCTCTATAATGGATAAATTCAAAGAACTGGGCTATCGCGATGCAACAATTGTTTCGGACTCAATTGCATTTAACGATAAAAAGAATCTCACACTCTACCTAAATGTGAACGAAGGCAACAAATACTATTTTGGCGATGTAGATTTTGTCGGAAACAGCAAATATTCCGATAAGCAACTTAATGAGATTTTACATATAAAGAAGGGTGATATTTACAACCAAAAAGTATTGGAAAGCAATCTTTATATGAACATGAACGGGCGCGACATAAGCTCGCTTTATATGGACGATGGTTATTTGTTCTTCTCGGTTACGCCTGTTGAAAAAAGAGTTGACAACGACACCATCGACATTGAGATTCAAATTTACGAAGGGAAACAGGCTACAATTAATAAGGTAACTGTTGTTGGCAACAATCGCACAAACGATTATGTAATTATGCGTGAGATTCGAACCAAGCCAGGTCAGCTATTCAGTCGTTCCGACATCATGCGTACCCAGCGCGAACTTGCCCAACTGCGCTATTTTAACAACGAAAAACTGGCAGTTAATCCCAAGCCAAACCCAGCCGATGGCACTGTTGACATTGAATATGTGGTAGAAGAAACCAGTACCGATCAGCTAGAACTTAGTGGCGGTTGGGGCCTTGGGCGCTTGGTAGGAACTCTTGGCGTTTCGTTCAACAATTTTTCGATTCGAAATATTTTCAATGGCGAAAGCTACAGACCACTCCCAACTGGCGATGGTCAAAAATTAAGCATCAGGGCACAATCGAATGGCATTTACTATCAAAGCTACAATATGTCGTTCACCGAACCATGGCTAGGCGGCAAAAAGCCAAACGCATTAAGCTTTTCTGTTTTCCACTCGGTTCAAACCAATGGTATTTCAAGAAAACTCGACGGAACCACAAATGAGTCGGGCACACTACTTTCGCGCGAAGCAATGCAAATTACTGGAGTTTCGCTAGGGCTTGGAAAACGCCTCAAATGGCCCGATGATTATTTCTCGCTTTACACATCGCTATCATATCAGCACTATAGCCTCGACGATTATTTCTCATCGTATTCATTCACCAGTGGAAATTCGAACAACCTCAATTTGGGAATTGTTTTGAGTCGCAATTCGGTGTTCGACCCCATCTATCCAACATCGGGATCGGAAGTTGCCTTATCTATTACAGGAACTCCCCCATACTCGCTATTCAACAATAAGGATTATTCGTTGATGGAAGATTCGGAAAAATACAAATGGCTCGAATACCACAAATGGAAATTTAATGCTACTTGGTACACAAAGCTGGCAGGGAAATTGGTATTCATGACGCGAACCAAATTCGGCTTGCTTGGAATGTACAATACCGATATTGGCTTATCGCCCTTTGAAAGATTTTATTTGGGAGGTGACGGACTCTCCGGTTTTGCACTAGATGGCCGCGAAATTATTGGTATGCGAGGCTACGGAAACCAGATGCTAACACCCCGAACTGGTTCGGCAGCAACCATTGGTGGTACAATTTACACCAAATACACATTCGAACTTCGCTATCCTATTTCGACCAATCCAATGGCAACTATTTTCTTGCTTTCATTTATGGAAGCAGGAAACACATGGCTGAAATTTAGCGAATTCGATCCATTCGAGGTAAAACGTTCGGCTGGTATTGGTGTCAGAATTTATTTACCAATGTTTGGTTTGCTTGGTCTCGATTATGGAGTTGGCTTCGACGAAATTCCAGGATTCCAGCAGCCATTTCAAGGTCAGTTTCACTTCTCAATTAATTCTTCTATCGATTAATTTCAAACAGTTAAAATAAACAATGGAGGTTAAAAGCCATGAAAACAAAACTCTTCTTTGCAGCAATCTTTCTACTTGCCTCGGCATGGGTAAGCGGTCAAAAATTTGCTTTCGTAGACACCCAGTATATTCTTGAGAATATTCCGGACTATCAAACAGCTCAAAATACTCTTGACGAAATCAGCATGGAATGGCAAAAAGAGCTCGAAGGGAAATTTGCCGAAATAGATAAGATTTACAAATCTTTTCAATCGGAAGCATTTCTATTGAGCGAAGACATGAAGACAAAACGTCAAAACGAAATTATAGCCAAAGAAAAAGAAGCTAAAGAGCTTCAGAAAAAATACTTTGGTACCGAAGGCGACCTGTACAAAAAACGTCAGGAATTGGTTAAGCCAATTCAAGACAAAGTGTATAACGCCATCGAAGAACTTGCCGAAGAAGGTGGCTTTGCAGTCATTTTCGACCGCACAGGAAGCACCACCATTATTTATGCCAGCGAAAAATTCGATAAAAGCGATGACGTGTTGGCAAAATTAGGCTACAAAGCTGGTGGTGTAAGTCAATAAAATTACTAATTTTGCACAAAATCATTTACTATGAAAAAATTGTTCGTTTTCGTTTTCACTATCGCACTTATCATAGGTGTACAGTCGGTTCAGGCTCAGACTAAAATCAAACTTGGTCATATCGACTCAAACACACTTATGGCTGCGATGCCAGGCCGCGATTCGGCTCAGAAAGTTCTTGAAGCATATGCCAAAAGCCTCGAAGAGCAACTAAAAGTTATGTCGGCAGAGTTTGAAACTAAGTATACCGATTATCAAGCTCACGAAAAAGATTATTTGGAGCCAATTAAGCAAGCCAAGCAAAAAGAGCTAGTCGATTTGCAAAATAGAATCACCGATTTCCAAACTCAAGCCCAAGATTTGCTATCCGCAAAAGAAACAGAATTGGTTCAGCCTCTCATCGACAAAGCTAAAAAAGCAATAGCCGATGTAGCAGTTGAAAAAGGATACACCTATATTTTCGATATTGGAGTTGGCGCATTGCTGTATTATCAGGATTCTGACGATATTATGTCTTTTGTTAAAGCTAAATTGGGAATTCTCTAAATCACCGACAAAGCATTATTTTTTAAACCGCTCAGAAATGGGTGGTTTTTTTATTTCCACTCGATGCTTACAAGCATTGTATCGAGGTCTTGCTTCACACGTTCAATTATAGGAGCGATGGAATCGTTGTTTGGGATATGCTCGAAATAGACAGCTGCTCTTAAAAAGTGAGAAGTGCTATCGGTTATAAAAAACTGATATGGCGACGCAGTATTTGTTCCTTCAATATTGTACGCAATTCCATAAACCCGATTGGAGTTTTTGCTGATCCGAATTTCCACAATTTCGTTTGCTTTGGCAATATGCTTGTTGGCAAATTCGCGAGCATCTTCCGACAACTCGTACAAATTGCCTTTCACAGGCTTGTAGCTGAAATTGGCACTACCATGAAAAGCAGGAAAAACAAGGTTGAACCAAATAGTTTCTTCGTCGTTGCTTTGCAAAATTTCCATTGTTGAATATGCCGGGTATCGAAAGCTAAAAGGAAGCACCGAATCGCAAGTTGCATATTCTTTTTTTGGCAAATCGATTCGAAAAAAGCCACGAGGTTTTGGATAATATGTTTCGCTGCCACTTCCGCACGAAAACAAAAACAATCCAACAGCCAGAGCAAAGATTCCACTAATCGTCTTTTTCAGATTCATTGATAATCACTTTTACGTTTCCAATTCGGTGTTTGTGCATCGTCAGGATTACAAATTCAATATTTTTATAGGATATTTTTTGATTTTTTTCAGGGAAGTTGCCATTCACACTTAAAATAATCCCTCCCAATGTTTCAACTTCTCCTTCAAACTCATCGAAAAAATCGTCGTCGATTTCAGCAAAACGAATAAGGTCGTGAATAGGGTATTTTGCATCAAAAATAAACATGTTATCGCCTATTTTTTTAGCCAGTGTTTCGTCTGATTCGGAATCGTGCTCATCGTTTATTTCACCAACAATTTCTTCTAAAATATCTTCGAGTGTAGCAATGCCACTTGTACCGCCATATTCATCCACAATAACAGCCATGTGAACTTTGCGCGTTTGAAATTCGACAAGCAACTGGCTGATTTTCATGTTCTCAGGAACAAAAAACGCCATACGCAAATGTTGTTGCCATTGGTATTGCTTTTCGCTACGTTGCACAGCAGGCAAAACATCTTTGAGATAAAGAACTCCTTTAATGTCGTCGAGTCCAGTTCCATAAACTGGGTATCGAGAATAGCCAGCTTCGAGGATAAAAGAAACAACATCATCGAAAGGTTGACTGAAATGAATAGCAGCAACATCGATACGCGACTGCATTATTTCCTTCACTTCGAGGTCGCCAAATTTGATTACACCTTTAATGAGTTGCTTCTCCATAATTTCCTCATCCTCAACTTCGGAATTTTCGATAACATCGCTGATATCGCTCATCGAGATCATGTCTTTACGAGGGATACGTTTTTCGTGGCGAGCAAACGAGAAAGGCAAAGCGAAGCGAAACAAATTGATAAGTTGAACAATTGGGACAACAACAACAAACGAAGCTTTGAATAGTTTCGTTTCGTCGCTATGATTAAAAACAACAGGGATGAGTTCGCCAAACAACCAAATGATGACTGGGAAGGCAATTGCGACAAAAATAAGGCGTTGAGTATGGTCGAAATCGGAAAAAATCAGACGCGAGGCAATAAAAAAGCAAACAGTAAAAACTGCCATTAGTATATACTTCATCAAAGAAAACGCCACCAATACAGGTGCTGGCTTGTCGAGATATTGCTCAATGCGATAGTCGGATGGTTTGGGCGACTGCACCGAATCGAGAAAATCGGACTGGATACGAATAAAAGCCGATTCGGCAATTCTAAAAAAGGACAGCAATAGCAATGCTGAAAACGAAATTGCAGCACTCACAGTTAGAATTTCCATGACACTGACCTTAAACTATTTGGTTTCATTGAAAAATGTTGACACATAATTAGAAAGGAAGATCGTCGGCAATATCGACCGAAGTATCTGGAGCATTGGTTTCGGGCGGAGGGGTTGGTTTGTTTATTTCCTGACTTGAAGTGTCGTCTTGCCTACCACCAAGCATCGAAAAGTTATCGGCAAGAATTTCGGTAATTCGTTTTTTCTGACCATCTTGAGCTTCGTATTCGCGGGTTTTAATACGACCTTCAACAAAAATGGGCATACCACGCCGAACATATTTTTCAACAACATCGGCTTGAGGACCCCAAACTACAATATTGTGCCAATCGGTAATTGTTTGGTCAACTCCATTTTTATCGCGGTACTTTTCGGAAGTGGCAATCGAAAAAGTAGCACGTTTGCGACCACTCTCGAACGATTGTACTTCGGGGTCTTTTCCCACATTTCCAATAAGCATTGCTTTGTTTAAACCTCTCATCGTATTTTTTTTACAAATATACAAAAAAGCATTAAACCAATCGAGACTAATTGTTTAAATTGAAGTGTTTCAGAATTTTGTGCATGAGATGGTGAAATGGGAAATTGCCAAGTTTTCATGCTCGACCAGCAACCACGATTCGGGAACAGACCCATAAAAACTGCTCAAATATACATTGGCTTCGAGTATTCGGTGTGTAAGTTGATGAGTAAAGACAAAATCGGGAACAAGCAATTCGGGAACAGCAGCTTCGGGAAAACCTGCCTGAATGAAACACGATTTATCGACAATTGGTTGATTGGCTTGACATCTAGGTAGATCGTAAGTTTATAAAGTTAAAGTAGTAAAAAAAGTTTTAAGTTAATTGCTAGTTGACTTATAAAAATCTGACAATGAAGTGGATAGCTTGTTTTGCTAAAATAATTCATACATATTAGGCTGGAATCAACAAAATAAAGCACAATGAACGAAAAAATAAAATTGCAATTGAGAAAAAAACTCTATATTTGCACCCCCAAACACAAGTAAAGTGCTAATCTTAAACAACATAAATTATGACAAAGGCTGATATTGTTGCCGAAATTTCAAGTCGCACAGGTATTGAAAAACTAACTGCCCAGAGCGCAGTAGAAACATTCATGGACGTAGTAAAAAACGCTCTCGAAAGCGGCGATAATGTATATCTCCGTGGTTTTGGAAGTTTCATCATTAAACATCGTCGTCAAAAAACTGGACGTAACATCTCGAAGAAAATGTCGATTGTTATCCCAGCTCACAATATTCCAGCTTTCAAGCCGGCAAAGACATTTGTGGATAGCGTAAAAAGTTCAAAAAAATAATCATCAAATCATTGCGAAATGCCAAGCGGAAAGAAGAGAAAGCGCCACAAGATGGCAACCCATAAGCGTAAAAAAAGATTGCGTAAAAACAGACATAAGAAGAAGAAATAGTTTTTTTTCTTTACTGTATTTTCATGCGGTTAATCCGCAACATTATTTTGTTTCATGAACAAAGAATTAATCATTGATGTCGCTTCTGGTGAAGTGCAGATAGCGTTTTTAGAAAACAAACGCTTGGTAGAATTGCATACCGAGGGCGGCAGCCATGATTTTTCCGTTGGAGATTTTTATCTCGGAAAGGTAAAAAAAATCATTTCGGGATTGAATGCTGCATTTGTGGACGTAGGTTACGAGAAGGATGCATTTTTGCATTATCTCGACTTAGGTCCACAAATTCGCACTCTAAATAAGTTTGTGAAGGATATTAATGCAGGAAAACAGGTTTCAGTAGAAACCTATGCACTTGATACCGACATTGAAAAAACAGGAAAAATAACTGGAGTAATTCAATCGGGGAGCAATTTACTGGTTCAAATAGCCAAAGAACCGATATCGACCAAAGGACCACGAATCACAACAGAGATAAGCCTTCCGGGTCGTTTTTTGGTTTTGGTACCATTTTCGAAGCGAATTTCGATTAGTCACAAAATTAAAAGTTTAGGCGAAAAATCGAGGCTTAAGAAAATTGCATCCAGCCTTCAACCATTCAATTTTGGAATAATTGTTCGCACAGTTGCCGAAAGCAAAAGTTTCGATGAGCTCAAAGCCGACCTCGATGAACTATTGGGTCGTTGGAATGATTTATTGCAGTCGCTCAAGAACGCCAAGCCTCCCATAAAGATATTAGGTGAACTGGACCGGTCACTCACCATCATGCGCGACTTGCTAAATGCTTCGTACAACACAATTCATGTGAACGATAGCACTTTGTATTCCGAGATCAGAAATTATCTGGGCAGCATTGCCCCCGAACAAGTTGATATTGTTAAGCTTTTTAAAGGCAAAACACCTATGTTTGAGCATTTGGGCATCGACAAACAAATCAAATCTTCGTTTGGTAAAAAGGTAACCCTAAAATCGGGTGCATATCTGATAATTGAAAGAACCGAAGCATTTCATGTAATTGATGTAAATTCGGGCTACAAAGCAGATAGTGGCAAAAACCAAGAACAAAACGCATTGGAAGCCAACATAGAATTGGCCGAAGAAGTTGCACGCCAGTTGCGATTGCGCGATTTGGGAGGTATTATTGTGGTTGATTTTATCGATTTACATCTTGGGGCTAACCGCCGTAAACTCTACGACAAGCTTGTAGAAGAAATGGAAAACGATAGAGCTAAACACACCATTTTGCCACCAAGTAAGTTTGGACTTGTTCAAATCACCCGACAAAGAGTGCGCCCAGAAACTCAAATTGAGATTGTTGAGAAATGTCCTGTTTGTAATGGAACTGGCGAAATTAAACCACATACACTCATTATAGATGAAATAGAGAATACCTTGTCGTTTTTGGCACAAGAGCAAAACGAAAAGACACTAATCGTATATGTATCGCCTTTTATTCATGCTTTTATTACCAAAGGATATTTCAGCAACATTGCAAAAACGTGGCGCAAAAAGTTGAAATGCAAAATAAACGTATTGTCAGCCAGCAATTACCATGTGCTTGAGTATCATATTTTCAACAAGCGAGGAGAAGAAATTACGTTGTAATTTGAACTTTTTCCCGTGGAAAACGACACAAACGATTTCATAATTCAACAAATACTTCCAAAACTGGAAAAGTATTGTGCTTTTCAGGAGCGTAGTATTTTCGAGACCAAACAAAAGCTTATTCGTTTGGGTGTTGATAGTCGATATTGGGATACGTTAATTGCAATTTTGCAAACCAGCAATTTTATCAACGAAGAACGTTTTGTTGAATTGTTTATTCGAAGCAAAATAAACCAACGAAGTTGGGGACCATTAAAAATAACTCTTGAGCTTAAAAAAAGAGGTATTGAATCGGCATTGATTGAACAGTTTAGGTATTTGTTCAATCCCGACAATCAAAATGAGACGCTTACAAACTTACTAAAGAAGAAGCTAAAAACGATTCAGCGCGACGAAATTGGGAAACAGCGCGAAAAACTAATTCGCTTTGGAGTTTCGAAAGGCTATAATATCAGCATGGTGTTTTCGACAGTCAAAACGCTACTAAAAAGCACTAACGACGATTTCGATAGTTTCGAATAAAATTTTATTGTGTGTTTCATCTTCGAATCTCAACAATGAAGATCCCCTCCAATCTATCGCAATGTGAATGAGGCTTGGCCCAGCTCGTGGTCGTCGGAAAAGACAGAAACATTGTATTTTCCAGCAGGCAATTCAACATCTCCACGAGAATAATCGATACAAACCTGTGAAGTTTTTTGAGTGTAATTGATCACTGTTTTGGATGAATACTGAATTCGTTGCCCCTGGTAAATAAAAGAATAACTGCCTTGAGTAAGGATAAGATTGTCGGGTCGTGCAATACGAACATAGACATCTTTTTGCCCTGCGGAAACGAGCGGATTTTCGCCAATGGTGAGACAAATGCGAACCACATCAACTTTTTTAGCTCTGTCGGTAGCAGCTTCTTTGGTTCCCGATTTCACATTGTATCCGGTAGCAGAAATATTGTAACCTTTAAGATAGGCCGCATCGTTAATTTTATTCGACAAATCGTCCTTCTCTTTGTTGAGGTCGAAAGTTTTCTGATTGGCATCGTTGAGCTCACCTTTAATTTTAACATTTTCGTCGGTAAGCTGTTGATTTACCTTATACAAGCTATCAATCTGGTTCACATAGCCTTGTGTGATTTGACGCAATGCATCGAGTTTTTTCTTGATTCGGCGATAATCGGCCTGCGAGTTGATGAGCTGCTCAATTTCTTTAGCCTGTGCCATAATGAGACTATCTTTCCCTGTAAGTTGATCGCTCAAATAGCCATATTCTTGCTTAATCCTATCGTGCTCCATAATCAATGAATCGAGCTCAATTTGCAGCTCTTCGTTCATTTGCATGGTCTTTTCCTTTTCCAACACAATAGTATCTACACTCGACTTGGTAGTTAGAAGCAAAATTGCAAGTACTGCAATGATAGCCAATTGAATACCAATGATTAAGAGGTAGGTTTTATTTTTTTTCTTTTGTTGAGACTCATTCATTTCCATACATGTTGTTTTTTCTGTAATAACGTGCAAATTTATTACTTTTGGGTGATATAAACAGTTTTTTTTACGATTTTATGATATTGAAGTCACTATTTCGATTGTTCTATCCCAATCTGTGCTTTGCATGCGGCACCAATTTGATGATTGGTGAAAAAACAATTTGCTTGTCGTGTTTAACTAAAATTCCACAAACCGACTACCATACCATTAACGACAATCCAGTTGCAAGATTGTTCTACGGCAGAGTTAGTATCGAAAATGCTACAGCGATGTGTTTCTACGAAAAAGAGAGCATTATTCAGCATTTGATGCACGGCTTGAAATACAAACACAAACCCGAGATTGGCATATTTTTCGGGCAAAGGCTGGGAAAGTTATTGTCAGAATCGGAATTATACAGCGATATCGATTTGATTTTACCCATTCCTTTGCATCCAAAAAAGGAGCGGATTAGAGGCTACAATCAAAGTCTAGTAATAGCGCAAGGATTGGTTGAAACAATGCCAATAAAAATTGAAGAAAATGTTCTTGTAAGAGTTGAATTTACCGAAACCCAAACACGAAAGAACCGCTGGGAGCGATATGAGAATGTTCGCGATATGTTTGGCGTGAAAAATCCTGAAAAAATTGCAGGAAAACATATTTTGCTTGTAGATGACGTAATTACAACGGGAGCAACCATCGAAGCTTGCGCAAGGCATTTGCTGGAAGTTGAAGGCGTTCGGGTAAGTATTGCTGGAATTGCCTCGCCAGCACATTAAAAAAAAGACCACATATAGCAGCTTTTTTTTTCTCCCGGGAGGGATTCGAACCCACGACCCGTTGATTAAGAGTCAACTGCTCTACCAACTGAGCTACCGAGAGAATTGGGGCGCAAAAATACAAAATATATCAGAAATATAACGACTTATGAAATAGTGTAATAAAATTCGCTTTAAGATGTTTTTTTAAAGAAAAACTGTACTTTGTCGCAATTATGTTCGAATTGGAAATAACAATCCGATAACCACGAATTATTCGAATTAGAAGACGAAATACTTTAGCAATTACAGCAAACCTATTTGCGATTCAGCAAGCAGAACCTCAAATATCACGAATTGATAATTCGATTTTTCCATTTTCGGTTGGACGTTTGCAAGTATGGTTCGACGGAAAAATGAGAGAAAAATTGTTGATATTTGAGCTCTAAGCCCGTGTAGCCCGTCCACGCAGATGTGTTTTTTGCAATTTCGCTTCTTAACAGTGGTAAATCAGGTTGTGTTTGCGAAA